>JBOHSP010000384.1:0-17666 GCA_050733275.1 Gemmatimonadales bacterium | reverse complement strand
GCCAGGAGGCTTGATGCCGCGGCTCATGCTGCTGTCTCTCGCGTTGTTCCTCGGGTCTCGGGCGCTCGCCGGCCAGCAGCCGGCCGCCGCGACGCATGACAGCGTGCGCGGCGCGATCAGCGCGGTCGACGTGCAAACGCGCACGCTCGAGGTGACCGCGGGCGTCGGCTTCGCGCTCCGCGTCGTGCGGCTCGAGGTTCCGCCCAGCGTGCCGATCACCGACCGGGAAGACACCGCGTCCGAGCCGATCGGATTGCCGGAGCTGAGGCGCGGCGACGTGATTCGCGCCGTCTTTGGAAGCGGGAGCGCCGGGCCGGGGGCGTTCGTCGCCTACGCGATCGAGCGCGTCGGCCGGATGGAAACGGGAGTCCCATCCCCGACGCCATGACGCGCCGCGGTCTGCTGATCGCGGCGCTCTGGACGGTTGCCGCGTGTAGCCGTCTGGAGCCGGGCGATCCTCTGCCCGGTCTGTCGGCCGCCGAGCGGGCGCGGTTCGATAGCGGCCGCGTCGTATTCGACAGCACCTTCACGCCAGCCGTCGGTCTCGGCCCGCTGTTCAACGGCAGCGGCTGCGCCGGGTGCCACGAGGATCCCGTGGCGGGCGCGAACGGCGACGAAGTCGAGCGCCATGCGGCCGTGTTTCACCCGGAGCGCCCGGCATTCCCGTGCGACGTGCTCGCGGCGCACGGCGGGCCGGTGTTCCAGGACAGCGTGACGCCCGCCCTCCGTGCCGCGCTCGGGATCGACCGCGAGACGATGGCGCCGGGTGTCACGACCGTCGCCGCGCGGACCACCCCCGACGTCTTCGGCTTCGGACTGCTCGACGCCGTCCCCGATTCCGTGATTCTCGCCTATGCCGATCCCGACGATCAGAATGGCGACGGCATCTCCGGGCGCCCCAATCGCTTCTTCGACGGCCGGCTGGGGCGGTTCGGGCGCAAGGCGCTCGTGCCGACGCTGCACGACTTCAACGACGGCGCCTTTCAGATCGAGATGGGGATCACCAATCCCTCCGCGCCGCTGGAAGGGACCGTCTCCGGCGACTCGCTGCCCGCCGGAACCGATCCGGCGCCCGACCCCGAGCTCGGCGCCCACGCCCTCGAGGTCACCGACGCGTTCGTCCGGATGCTGGCGCCCCCCGAGCCGCTGAACCCGTCGCGCGAGGCCCGGCGGGGACGGGACGTCTTTATGCGCAGCGGCTGCCCGGCCTGCCATGTCCCCACGCTGCGCACCGGTGACAACCCGATCCGGGCGCTGAGCCGCAAGATCGTCGCGGCGTACACCGATCTGCTGCTGCACGACATGGGGGAAGAGCGGGCCGACATCTGCTTCGGACTGGCGACGCCGAGTGAGTTCCGGACCGAGCCGCTGATGGGGCTGCGACTCGCCACCCAGTTCCTGCACGACGGCCGCGCGAAGACACCGGAGGAGGCCATCGAGCTGCATGGGGGCGAGGCCGCGAAAGCGCGCGATCTGTTCCGGGCCCTGCCCGCGGCGGACAGGGCGGCGCTGGTGGCGTTCCTTAAGACTCTGTAGGCGTCTAACAAATACGTCTAACAAAGGCGTCTAACGCCTTTGTTCGACGGTGTTATCAGTCCCTGAATTCAATCGGCACCCGCACTCGTACACGCACGGGACGCCCCTGGATTCGTGCCGGCCGGAACGTGGCGCGCTGGATCGCCTCGAGAGCGGGCTCGTTGAAGCGCGGGTAGGGACTCAAGACCACGCGTGGCGAGCCCGGTTCTACCCGGCCGCGCGTGTCGATGACGACCTCCACGACCACCGTTCCCTGAACGCCCGCCCGGCGCAGCATCGCCGGGTACTCCGGTTGGGGCAGTGCCAGCAGCTCGGCCTTCTCGTCCACTTCCGCGTAC
Organism: Gemmatimonadales bacterium; assembly: GCA_050733275.1. Lineage (GTDB taxonomy): Bacteria > Gemmatimonadota > Gemmatimonadetes > Gemmatimonadales > GWC2-71-9 > 20CM-2-65-7. Next base: position 15,792 of record JBOHSP010000384.1, on the reverse strand, counting down.
ACGCTGTCGGTTGTGTGTGCGCGCGCCGGCGCGGGGGCGGCCGCGCCGGTGAAGAAGCGGCACTTGCTCGTGAGCGAGGGGAGATGGGCATCGAGCCCCTGGCCGTTGAACCGCGCGCTGATGGGATCCGCGTCGACCCGGCGGAGCTCGAACACGACGTCAGGCGTCACGAGGAGCTGCTCGATGAAGGCCGCGGGGTCGGGCGCGAACACGGCGGAATAGTCGGTCGAGCGCCGCCATGTCTCGTCGAGCGGGGGGCGGTCCGCCCAGCGCAGCCGCACGGCGGCCCGGTAGTCGGCGCTGGGGTCCCGGACCGCGCCCGTGGCGACAAAGGCCTCCAGCTTCTCGTCGAGGCAGCGGACGTACAGCGCCGGCCGGAACGTGACGAGCGGCCCGCGCACCACGTCGAGGGCATCCAGTTCCAGGGTTATTGCCGCCGGATTCGCGCCGCCCGAGCCCGGCGTGGTGAGGTGCCAGGCGCCGCCTTGGCGCGCCTGGCTTTCGCCTCGCAGAGGCAAAACCAGCGCGATGAGGAGGAACCGGAGTGTAGACCGCATTTTCCACTATCACGTCGTCCGGACCGCGGACACCGTGAGCCGGGTCACGGGCGGATGGGTAGTCTAACAGAAGGCGTCTAACAAAGGCGTCTAACAGAGACGTCTAACAGAGGCGTCTAACAAAGGCGTATTGTCCGACGGTGTCGTTCGACGGCGTTGTTCGACGGCGTCGTTCGACGGCGTTGTTCGACGGTGTCGTTCGACGTCGTCGTTCGACGGTGTCGTTCGACGGTGTTGTTCGACGTCGTTGTTAGACGGTGTTGTTGGACGGTGTTAAGTAGCAAATGGCCAGGGGCAGAATCGAACTGCCGACACGCGGATTTTCAGTCCGCTGCTCTACCAACTGAGCTACCTGGCCGGGCTAAGCAGGACAACAACTTAATGAGGTCGGGCTTGGGGTGGCAGTGGGATGTTGCCGTTACGACCGGCTCGAACCGCTTCGCCACCCGCTCGGCCACATCTGCCTCGTCAAACAACTGCCAACTTGCTGAGTCGTTGCCTGCGTTTGTCGTCGGTCATCATTTGCATCTCCCGATCCGCTCTGACAGGTACTGTGCCGCAAATTGTGCCGTTCGGTCCCGGCAAATGCATGCCGATGCATCCGACTTCCTGCTCACACCTGCACAAGAAACTACGGCCCCGCATAGCGGGACCGAGTTTGGAGACCGGTGCTCTACCAATTGAGCTACGGACCTAGGAAACTGCGGCTGGAAGTTACAGAATCCGGGGCGACCGTGGAACGCTCGATGTGAGGCGCAGCCTCGCCGCCATCTTCACGAGGTCGGCGAGCGAGCCAGCCTTCATCTTTCGCATCACCCTCCCGCGGTGAGCCTTCACCGTGATCTCGCTGATGCCGAGCTTGCCCGCGACCCGCTTGTTGGGCAGCCCGGCCACCACCAGGGCCAGCACTTCCCGCTCGCGACGGCTGAGGGACTCGTACGCGTCGCGCAGAGGCCGCAGCTCGGCCTCATACTGGAGTGCCGCGCGGCTGCGCTCGATGGCGTTGCGGATCGCGCTCACCAACACCTCGTCGCCGAACGGCTTCGTCAAGAACTCGACCGCCCCCGCCTTCATCGCCTGCACGGTCATCGGCACGTCGCCGTAACCGGTGATGAAGATGATCGGCATCTTCGCACGGTCGGCCGCCACGTGCTTCTGGAGCTCGAGACCGTTGAGGCCCGGCAGCGACACGTCGAGCACGAGGCAGCTCGGCACGAGCGCCCTGGGACGGGCAAGGAAACCCTGGGCCGACTCGAACGTCTCGGGCCGCCAGCCCGCGGAGCGGATGAGTAACTCGAGAGACTCCCGCACCGAAATGTCGTCGTCGACGACAAACACGATCGGCGACGGCGATGGAGCCGGGGTGGGGCTCTTTTCAGTCTGTCTGGAGCGCCCCATCGAGCGCCCTCATAAGCGCCCCTTCACTGAACGGCTTGAACAAGCACTCGACGGCCTCGTCAACTCGAGCGGAAGCCGTCCCGTCGCGGTGAGCGGTGATGAACACGATCGGGATGGGCTTGCGACGCCGCCGCAGCTCCCGTTGGAGGTCCGGTCCGCTCATGCCCGGCATCGCGATGTCGAGAATCAGGCAGTGGACCTGATCGACGGAGTCGGACCCGAGGAACTCTTCCGCCGACGCAAAAGCACAGGCGGCGAAGCCCAGCGATCGCAGCAGGTCGGGAAGGGACTCGCGCACCGACTCGTCGTCGTCGACCACGGCGATCAGCAGGGGCCCGCCCATCACGTCCTCCTCAGCTGGCGTCTATCTCTTGCCGGGGGCCGCACGGATTCGACCCTCCGGGTACGCCTCGGAGCCTTGAGATCGCGAGGAAGAGAAAATGCGAAGGTGGCTCCCGGCCCGTGGTTGGGCGTTGCCCAAAGACGGCCACCATGACGCTCGATAATGGATCGACTGACGGATAACCCCATGCCCATCCCATCGTGCTTCGTGGTGTAGAACGCGGCGAACAGCCGGTCGGCGGCCTCAGGCTCGAAACCGACGCCCACATCCTGCACGCTCAGCCGTACACGATCCGCGGCATCCCGGTCGGTGCGGACCAGCAGCGCTCTCGGCCGATCGCGCACGGCGCTCATCGCATCTGAGGCGTTGCGGAGCAGGTTGAGTACCACCTCTTGCAGCTGGACGCGATCGCCAGTGACGAGCGGGAGGCCCAAGGCAAACTCGGTCCGCAGGACCACCCGGTTTCTTTGCAGATCGCTCATCGAAAGCGCGATCACTTCGCGTGCGGCCTCGTTGAGATCCACGAGCTGGGGCGTGAAGGCCTTTCTGTTATAGAGCGCCCGCAGCTTGGTAATGACCTCCGACGCACGATTGCCGTCGCGAATCGTGCGTCGCGCCGTTTCACGGGCGCCCTCGATGTTGGGAGGATCGGCGCCGAGCATGCGCAGGCAGGTGCCGGCGTTGGTGAGGATGCCGAACAACGGCTGGTTGACTTCGTGCGCGATGGATGCGGTCAATGCGCCCAGGCTCGTGATCCTCGCCACACGTCGCTCGAGTTCCGTGGTCACCCGTCGCTGCTCGTTCAGGAGCCGCGCATCATGCAGACCGAGCACAGCCTGATTCGTCGCCACGGTCAACAGCAGTCGCTCGGTCTCTTCCGGGAAATCCGCGCGCCGGGCACCCGCGACGATGACACCCAGCTCTCCCTGCAATCCGATCCGCAGCGGCACGACCGTCAGGCTGATATCGCCGATGACGAGCTTGCCAAGGCTCGGCCATTGCTGCAGGTTCGCGCCTAACGATCGCCTGAGCGCCTCCGCGATCTCTTCCGTCCGCACCGAGGCCACCGATGGGGCGATCCAGGCCCGCGGACTTCCCGCCTGGCCAATCACATCGTGGACCTGCACGTAGAGGAGATCGAGCTGGAGCATTTCCGGAAGCACGTCGAGCAGCGTTCGACCGATCTGGGAGGGGTCGCGGCAACTCCACATGGCGGGCAGCGCCAGCACGCTGACGAGGTCACGGACGCAGCGCCGCAGGCGTGCGACTTCCGTGCCCGGACTGACGTGTGGCTCCACGTCAGGACGCCATCGACCGTACCCCGGACTGCTGTGCTCGCCGCGTCCGCAGCTCGGGGAGGAACTGCTCGGGGGAAACGAAGAGCGCATTCTCCTGGAGGATGCCGCCGGCCAGGGAGATCGGTGCCGTCGCGGTTTTCACGGTCGCAGTTCTCCCGTCCTACCGGCGGGATTCGGCCAGTCTCGCGTGTTCGATCGCCGCCATGAGTGTGCCGATCTCGTAGTCGGCATCGTGCCGCTCGCCGTTGATGTAGAACGTGGGCGTCCCATTCACGCCGCTCCGGATTCCGCTTGCGAAGTCGCCGCGCACCCGAGCGCGGTGCGTCGCGTCAGCCAGCTCGCGGCGCAGGCGCTCAACGTCCAGGCCCAGCTCGCGCGCGCCCTCGAGCAACGCGTCGTCATCCAGCGCGAACTGATGCCGAAACAGCCAATCGTGCATCGGCCAGAACTGCTCTTGCGCTGCCGCGGCCTCGGCCACTTCGGCCGCGTGTTCGGCGTGGGCATGAATCTGCGTCAACGGGAAATTGCGGAACACGAACCGCAAGTAGTCGCCCAGGCGCCGGCGCACTTCCTGCACGATCGGGAACGCCCGGCCGCAGTACGGACACTCGTAGTCGCCGTACTCGAGTAAGGTGATCGGGGCATTGGCCGGGCCGATCGTATGATCGCGATCGGACACAGGCGTTGTGAGCCGGGCCACCCGAACCTGGCTCATGTGGAGGCCTCCGCGGTCATTGCGTCCAAGGCTTCGAGAATCCCATCAGCGCCCGGATTCACGTCCACCGGGGACACGTAACGCCACCGGATCATGCCGTCCGCGTCGATCACGAAGAGCGCGCGCTCACTCGTGCCGTCCTGATCGCGATAGACGCCGTAGCGCCGCGCGACGGCACCTTTGGGCTCGAAATCCGCGAGCAGGCGATAGCGGAGCTTGCGGTTCTCGGCGAATGCCCGATGGCACCACATGCCATCGACAGAGATGCCGAGGAGCCGAGCGCCGTAGCGCTCGAATTCTGGCAGGATCTCGTTGTAGAGACTCACCTGATCTCCGCAGACCGGACTCCAGTCGGCGGGATAGAACACGAGGATCACAGGCGACCCGCGGCACTCCCGGAGGGTGATGCGCTGCCCGTCGGCGGCCATCAGATCGAAATCGGGTGCCTCGCTGCCTTGCGGTGCTGGGGTCATCAATCCCTGGCAGCCCAGGGTGGGTGCATCGTCAACTGAACAATGACCAGAGGAACGAGGAATTTCCATTGATACTTTTGTATCGGCTTAAGCCCGACACCAACGTCCCATCGATTCGCTCCGTGCGCTCCACTATCGTGAACCCGCGTTGAACACTCAGCTGTCCGATGACGTCGCAGGCGTCGGAGATCAGTCGCAGGGCGCGCAGCTCGCGAAGCTCCAGGAACTCGTCCGTGATCGGGCGACGGATTACGACTGGCGCAAGGGCGAGGCGAAGCTGAACGCGGCGATCCAGGGCTTCGGAGCGTACCTCCAATCGAGGCGGCCATTTCGCGATGTGGGAGTATCCGGAACTGTTTGCGTCGGAGCTGCGCGCGGCGTTCACATCGTTGCGGTAGTGCAGCGTCAGGCGGTGGATGGCGCGCATAACGGGCGCGCCGTCCCGCCGCGCTGACCATCGTCCAATTCACGTTGCTCAAGGAGATGCTGTATGTCGACGATTACCACCAAAGACCAGACCCAGATTTTTTACAAAGATTGGGGCAGGGGTCAGCCGGTCGTGTTCAGTCACGGCTGGCCGCTCAACGCTGACGCGTGGGATGATCAGCTCTACTTGTTCGCAGCGAACGGCTATAGAGCCATTGCGCACGATCGTCGCGGGCACGGTCGCTCTACCCAGACCTCATCCGGCAACGACATGGACACCTATGCCGATGACCTCGCCGCACTTGTCAACGAGCTCGACCTGAAGGACGTGATCCACATCGGACACTCGACCGGCGGCGGCGAGGTCACCCGTTACATCGGGCGGCACGGCACCAGGCGAGTGGCGAAAGCGATACTCGTAGACGCGGTGACGCCAGGCCTGCTGAAGACGGCAAAGAATCCCGGCGGCATTCCGATCGAGGAGTTCGATAAGCTGCGCGCGGGGCTCAAAGCTGACCGGTCGCAGTTCTGGAAGGATTTCAGCGTGCCGTTTTATGGCGCCAACCGTCCGGGCGCCACGGTGTCACAGGGAGTTCTGGACGCGTTTTGGCTACTGTGCATGCAGGCTGGCTTGCTCGCCGCTTATGATTGCATCAAAGCCTTCTCCGAGACCGACTTCACCGAAGACGTCAAGAAATTCGACATCCCGACGCTCGTGATTCACGGCGACGACGATCAGATTGTGCCAATCGCGGTCAGTAGTCTTCGCTCGGCCAAGATGATCAGGGGCGCGACACTCAAGGTCTACAAGGGAGCGCCTCACGGGCTCATGTCGACAAACAAGGAACAGTTCAACGCTGACCTGCTGCAGTTCGCCAAGCAGGAGACAGGGGTCGCCGAAACGACAACTCGAGCGCGACTGACCGAGACAGGTACGAGCGAGCAGCGGCGCTGATGAATCGTCGGCGGAGCGCGCAGCGACCAACGCTCCGCCGATCGCTCGGGCCACGAAAGGAAGGTATTGTGAAGATCATCGTTATCGGCGGCACCGGACTTATCGGATCGAAGGTCGTGACGAAGTTGCGAGAGTCCGGTTTCGAGGCAGTTGCAGCCTCACCGAACTCGGGTGTCAATACCATCACCGGCGACGGACTCGCCGAAGCGCTCACGGGAGCGTCGGTGGTCGTAGATGTCTCCAACTCTCCCTCCTTCGAGGACGCTGCTGTACTGGCGTTTTTCGAAACGTCGACCCGCAACCTTCTGGGCGCGGAGTCGGTAGCGGGCGTGGGACACCACGTCGCGCTGTCGGTCGTTGGGACCGAGCGCCTGGCGGAGAGTGGCTACTTCCGTGCCAAAATGGCGCAGGAGAAGCTGATTAAAGACGGTTCGATTCCATACTCGATTGTCCATGCGACACAGTTCTTCGAGTTCCTGAAGAGCATCGCCGACGCCGCGACTGACGGCGACACAGTGCGACTCGCACCCGTGCTGGTTCAGCCCATGGCGGCGGAGGATGTCGCGACTGCGGTCGCCAGGATCGCCGTCGGAGCACCGGTGAACGGTATTCTCGAGGTGGCGGGGCCAGAGCAGTTTCGCCTGAACGAACTCGTCCGCCGATACCTCGGCGCACATGATGATCCACGTTCAGTGATCGCAGATCCGCACGCACGCTACTTCGGCGCGGAGCTGAGAGAGCGCACACTGGTGCCCGACGACGCCAGCCTCGGCGAGATCGGCATCGACGACTGGCTCAGCCAGTCCGTGAGCGCGAGGGCGTAGCGTCCGGCTAAGCCAGACGATGGGTCCTGAGCGGCTGAAGGCGTTCACCGACGCCGTGCTCGCCATCATCATCACGATCATGGTGCTCGAGCTGCGCGTGCCCCACGACGCCGCTCTCGCCTCGCTCCGTCCGCTCGTGCCCGTGCTGTTGAGCTACGCCCTTAGCTTCGTGTACCTCATCATCTACTGGAACAACCACCACCACTTGCTGCACGTCACGCGGCGGGTGACTGGCGGGGTTCTCTGGGCGAACGCGCACCTGCTCTTCTGGCTCTCGCTTGTGCCGTTCGTCACCGCATGGATGGCCGAAAATCATTTCGCGCCTGTCCCGATGGCTGCCTACGGCGTCGTTCTCCTCCTGGCAGCTGTCGCATACTGGGTGCTCCAACGGGTGATCATCGTCAGCCAGGGTCCAGAGTCGGTCCTCGCGGCGGCCATCGGCGGCGACAGGAAGGGGAAGCTCTCGCCGCTGATCTACGCGATCGCCATCCCCTCGGCATTCGTCCATCCGTGGGTCGCCGGCACGCTCTACGTGGCCGTCGCGTTGATGTGGCTCATCCCCGATCGACGCATCGACGTGATCGTCGGCGGCGCGGACGAGGAGCCATTGTCGCACACGCGCCGGGAAGCTCGCCGCGCCGGCCCACCGTGAGTTCGTCGGCCCAGCGAGCATCACGATGAAGAATCGTGAGCGACGGATCTCGACATCGGTCCTCGTCATCGGGGCAGGAGGGTCGGGGCTGCGCGCCGCCATCGAGCTCGCCGAGCTGGGGGTCGACGTCCTCATCGTGAGCAAACGGCCCAGCGCGGACGCACACACATCCCTCGCAGCCGGCGGCATCAACGCCGCACTCGCGACCGTCGATCCCGAGGACAGCTGGCAGCAACACGCGGCCGACACGCTCAAGGAGAGCTACCTCCTCGCCGACCCGCACACGGTACGGATCGTTACCGCGGGCGCGGCACGTGGCATCGAGGACCTGGAACGATACGGCATGCGGTTCGCCCGCGAGGAGGACGGGCGGATCTCGCAGCGCTTCTTCGGTGCGCACACCTTCCGCCGCACCGCGTTCGCCGGCGACTACACGGGCCTCGAGATCCAGCGAGCGCTCCTCAACCGTGTCGCGCAGCTGCACGTGCCGATCCTCGACACCGCTTACATCTCGAGGCTCCTTGTCAGCGACAACGTCGTCTTCGGCGCGTACGGCTTCGACCTGGGCGACGGGACCCGTTACATCATCCACGCCGACGCGGTCATCCTCGCCACCGGCGGCCACACCCGGATCTGGCGTCACACCTCGTCGCGTCGCGACGAGAACACCGGCGACTCGTTCCGGCTCGCAGTGGATGCCGGAGGCCGGATTCGCGATCCCGAGCTCGTGCAGTTTCACCCGTCCGGGCTCATCCAGCCCGAGAACGCCGCCGGCACGCTCGTCTCCGAGGCCGCCCGCGGGGAGGGCGGCATACTTCGCAACGCACTCGGTGAGCGGTTCATGTCGCGCTACGACCCGGAGCGGATGGAGCTGTCGACCCGTGTCCGGGTCGCCCTGGCGTGCTATACCGAGATCAAAGCGGGGCGCGGCACCCCGAACGGCGGCGTGCTGCTCGACGTCTCGCATCTGCCGCGCGAGACGATCATGCGACGTCTGCCCCGCGTGTACCAGACGCTCTTGGAGTTGCAGCTGCTCGACATCACGACGACCCCAATCGAGGTTGCGCCGACCGCGCACTACTCGATGGGCGGTATCTGGGTGCGCGCCGAGGATCAGGGGACGGGAGTGGACGGGCTCTACGCCATCGGGGAAGCGGCGAGCGGCCTGCACGGAGCCAATCGCCTCGGCGGGAACTCCCTCATCGAACTGCTCGTGTTCGGGCGGATCGTCGGCGAGGCGGCCGCCGCGTACTCGGCGCGACTCACGGCGCAGCAGCGTTCCGCGAGCGCGCTCGCCGAGGCGCGCGCGGAGGTCGACGCGCTGCTCGCCGCCGATGGTCCCGAGAATGTTCGTGCTCTGCAGCGGGCGATCCGAGACATCATGACCGACCACGCCGGGGTCGTACGTGACGAGGACGGCGTTCTCGCCGGAGTGACCGCACTGGAGGCGGTCGACGCGCGCATCGCGGACATCGGTGTACACCCCGACCTCGCCGGTTTCCACGACCTCGCGCACGCCTTCGACCTGAAGTCGGCCGCGCTGGCGGCGCGCGCAACCCTCGACGCCGCCCGCGAGCGCCGGGAGACGCGCGGCTGCCACAACCGCTCCGACTATCCCGCGATCGACGACTTGCTGCAGGTCAACCTCGTCTGGTCCGGCCCGGGTCGCATCGAGCGCGAGGCGATCCCGCCGATTCCCGACGAGATCGCCGCCCTGATGCGGGATGTCTCCACTGCGGGCAAGCTGATCGAATAGCTCGGTCTCCCTCAGCTATTGTCCTGCCGTCCCCGCCGCCTCGAGGATGATCCTGGCGACCTCGTTCGGGCGCGAAATGAACACGACGTGGCTCGCCTTGATCTCGGTCGTGCGCGCGTTCATGCGCCTGGCGTAGAACCGCTCGAGATCCGGATTGATCACCCGGTCCTCCTGCGCGACGATGAACCAGCTCGGGATCGTCCGCCAGGCTGCCGCCGGATTCGACTGGCCGAAGATCGCGCCGTGGGTGGGCTTCTGCGAGGCCTGCATCACGCGTGTCTGTCGCTCAGGCAAGTCGCCGGCGAAGATCGGACGATACTTCTCGGCCGAGAGGTAGATGAAGCCGGCCGCGTCGGGCTCGAACGCCGTGAAAATGTCCGTCGGAAACTGCTCGAGGAATGTGTCGATGCGCTCTCCCGCGTCAGGTGCGAACGCGGCGATGTACACCAGAGCTTTCACGCCGGGGTTCCCGGCCGCGGCGCCACTCATGACCGCTCCACCGTACGAGTGGGCGACGACGACGACGTTGCGCCCCTTCCCGGTCTCGCCGTCGACGACGCGCTTCGTCGTCTCGACGTCGCCGGGGAGCGAGGCGAGTGGGTTCTGCACGGCGATCACTTTGTAGTCCTCCCTCTGCAGGATCGGAATGATCTCTTGCCACCCGGTGCCGTCGGCCCAGGCGCCGTGAACGAGGACGATCGTCGTGTTCGTCGCATTACTGGCGCGCTGGCTGCTCGACGCGGCGCCAGCTGCGAGGAGGGACGAAGGTTGCTGCGCATCGCACGAGAGCGCGAACGCGGCGAGCGCGGGAACGACGAGCATTGCTGCCGGTACCTTGTACATGTGACACCTCCGGTTGCGAGCCACAGATCTGTTGATCGTCAGGATTGGCGTGCCTGCCCTGCGCGTCGACGCAGTCCGATTCGTTGGTCGGATGCGCACATGATCAAGTCGGACACTCTGAGGAGCCTAGACGCGACGCTATTAGACGATGGTGTCGGTTCGCTGCACTTCAGTCGGCTGCTCTACCAACTGAGCCGGCGCAGTGGGAAACCTTGCCTGGGCGCCCTGATTACCTTTCGCACGTGAGCCGCATTTCCAGCTCGGCGCTCCGCGCCCCGGGCGCCGTCCTCCTCGTCTCCTGCTACGAGCTGGGCCACCAGCCCCTCGGCCTCGCCTGGCCCAAGGCATTCCTCGAGCGCGCCGGCTTCGCCCCGGGCGTGGTGGACCTCGCCCTCGACCCCCTGGCCGAGGCGCAGGTGCGGCGGGCGCGCGTCGCCGCGATCGCCGTGCCGATGCACACCGCGCTCCGCATCGGCGTCCGCGCCGCCGAGCGCATCCGCCGCGTCAATCCCGACTGCCGCATCGTGTTCCACGGCCTGTACGCGCTGCTCAATGCCGACTACCTGCGCGCCCTCGGCGCCAGCGCGGTGCTCGGCGGCGAAATCGAGATCGAGCTCATCGCCTGGCTCACCGGGCTCGAAGAACGCCGGGAACCGGCCCCGCCTCCCCGTGCCACGCTCGCGCGGCTCGACTTCCCCGTCCCGAGCCGCACCGGACTGCCGCCGCTCACGCGCTATGTCAGCCTCGCGCACCACGGCCGGCTCGTGCCCGCGGGCTACGTCGAGGCCAGCCGCGGGTGCCTGCACCACTGCCTCCACTGCCCGATCCCACCGGTGTACGGCGGGCGCTTCTTCGTCGTGCCGCAGGGCGTCGTGCTCGAGGACATCCGTCGCCTCGTCGCCGCCGGGGCGGGCCATATCACCTTCGGCGATCCCGACTTTCTGAACGGCCCGGGCCACGCCCGCCGGCTGGTGCGCGCGCTGCACGCGGAGTTCGAGGACGTGACGTACGACTTCACCGCCAAGATCGAGCACCTCCTCGAGCACCGGGCGCTGCTCCCCGAGTTCGCGGCGACCGGCTGCCTGTTCGTCGTCTCGGCGGTCGAGTCGCTCTCCGACATCGTGCTCGCGAACCTCGAGAAGGGCCACAGCCGCGCCGACGTGCCGCGCGCACTCCACGCGGTCCGCGCCGCCGGGATCGCGCTCCGCCCCACGTTCGTGCCGTTCACCCCGTGGGCCACGCGGGCGGACTACCTCGACCTGGTCGACTTCATCGCAGCCCACGACCTCGTCGATCACGTCGATCCGGTCCAATACTCGATCCGGCTCCTCGTCCCTCCGGGATCGCTGCTGCTCGCGCGGCCGGCCATCCAGCCGTTCCTCGGCCCGCTCGATCCGGCCGCGTTCACCTATCGGTGGACACACCCCGATCCGCGGATGGACGCGCTGCAGCGCACCGTGAGCGCCGTCGTGGCGGAGGCGGCACGCTCGGGCGAGCCTGCGGCCGTTACGTTCCAGCGGGTGCGCGCGCTCGCGACGGACGCTGTGGGGGTCCCGGTGCGCCCAGGCGGGGTGCGGCGCCCGCCGCCCGAGCGGCCCATACCGGCGCGGCTCACCGAGCCGTGGTTTTGCTGAGCGGAGCCTACCGAGAGCCAGGTTGGCTCTATGGCACTGTAGCTCATGCGACGGGGGCACCTATGACACAAGTCGACCGCCGCGCGTTCCTTCAGGCAGCCGGTGCCTCGGCGCTCGCCGGCATCACCGGCCAGGCGGCCCCGGTCGCATCCGCCAGGATGCCGGCTCGCTCGGCGCTGGCGCCCGCCGCGCCCCTCGCGTGGCTCGAGATCGACGACGAAGCGCTGCGCCACAACACCCGTGAAGTCGCCCGCCTCGCTGCGGGCCGGCCGATCCTCGCCGTCGTAAAAAACAACGCGTACGGGCTCGGCGTCGCGCGCGTCGGCCCGGTGTTCGATGCCGCACCCGAAGTCCTCGGCTTCGCCGTGGTCAAGCCGCGCGAGGCGCTGACCCTCCGCGAGGCCGGCGTCAAGAAGCCGATCCTGTTCATGGGCCGCACCGACATCGAGACGGGAGTCGCGCTCGCTCGGGCGGGCGTTCGCCTCGCGGCGTTCACCGACGACGCGCTCGAGGGGCTCGCGGCTATCGCGCGCGCCAGCGGCGCGCCCGTGCCCGTGCATCTCTATCTCGATACCGGCATGAGTCGCATGGGCATGCCGTACCATCGCGCGATGCCCTGGGCCGCCGCGCTCGCGGGCGCGCCGCACGTGCGCATCGAGGGCACCTTCACCGAGCTCGCCGAGCGGGAGGACTTCGACCCGGAGCAGATCGCCCGTTTCGAGGCGTTTGTCGCCGCTGCCCGCGCGCGCGGCCTCTCCCTGGGTCGCCTGCACGCGTCGTCCTCGCACGCGCTCTTCCACCGTCCCGCGTGGCACTTCGATGCCGTGCGCCCCGGGCTCGCCCTCTATGGTGCCTATCCGGACGAGGCGCGGGCGCTGGGCCGCGCCGAGCTGCGTCCGGCGTACCGCCTGCGGGCGCGCGTCATCCGGGTGGAGCGCGTGCGGCCGGGCGACGGCGTGAGCTACGGCCGCAACTACGTCGCGCAGGCGCCGACGTGGATCGCCACCCTGGCCGTCGGTCACGCAGACGGATATCCGCGCCGCGCGGTGCAGGGTGGAGCGGTGCTCGTCGGGACGCGCACCTACCCGGTGATCGGCGCGGTGAGCGCCAGTCACACGATCCTCGAGATCGGCGAGGAGCCAAGCGTCGCCATCGGCGACGTCGCGACGCTCGTCGGCCCGGACCATCCCGCGATCCATCCGAACGCGCTCGCCGAGCGCGCCGGCGTCTCCGTCTACGACGTCCTGATGCACCTCGCGATCGACCTCCCCAAGGCCCGGCCGCAAGACTGACAGCGCCGTTCGACGCAGTCGTTCGACGTCGTTGTTCGACGCATTTGTTCGACGCATTTGTTCGACGTAGTTTTTGACCCCATGCCCCCCAGCTTCCCGAATCTGACCGTCCTGTCGCACCCGCTGATCCAGCACAAGCTCACGATCCTGCGCGACCGGCGCACCAGCACCCGCGATTTCAAGCAGCTCGTGGGCGAGATCGCGATGCTCATGGCCTACGAGGTCACCAAGGACCTGCCGATCGAGCCGGTCGAGATCGAGACGCCGCTCGAGAAGACCGCGGGCTGTCAGGTCGCGGGCAAGAAGCTGACCCTGGTGCCGATCCTGCGCGCCGGCCTGGGGATGGTCGAAGGCATCTCCCAGCTCATCCCCTCGGCGCGTGTCGGGCACATCGGCCTGTATCGAAACCACGATACCCTGCAGCCCGTCGATTACTACTTCAAGATTCCGTCCGGAGAAGCTGATCGCGCGTTCTTCGTGCTCGACCCCATGCTTGCCACCGGCGGCTCGGCCGTCGCCGCCGTCACCGCCCTCGCCCGGGCGGGCGCGCAGAAGATCCGATTCCTCTGCCTCGTCGCCGCGCCGGAGGGCGTCCAGGCCATGCTCGATGCGCACCCCACGGTCCCCGTCTACTCCGCTGCCCTCGACCGGCAGCTCAATGCCCGCGGCTACATCCTGCCGGGGCTTGGAGATGCCGGCGACCGGCTCTTCGGCACCCGCTGACAGCCGTCAGGGCGTCCGGCCGTCCGGGCGTCTGGCCGTCCGGGCGTCCGGGCGTCCGTCGCGTAACCCTTTCGGCTTTCCCCGTGTCCCACCTGTAGTTCCGAGCCCTGACCGTCACCCCGGAGCCCTGTGGACGAGCGAGAACTGATAGCCCGCGTTCGCACCGGGGACGACGTGGCCGAGCGCGCGCTGTACGACGCGCACGTGGACCGCGTGTACCGGCTGGCCTATCGGCTCACGGGCGACGACACGCTGGCGCAGGATTTCACCCAGGAGACGTTCATTCGGGCCTTCGAGAAGATCGGCAGCTTCCGCGGGGAGTCGGCGCTCTCCACCTGGCTGCATGCCATCGCGACGTCGGTGGTCCTGAACGGGCTTCGCAAAGTGAAGCGCTTCCGCCAGCGGGAGACCGCGCTGGAGGACGCCGGCGCGGTAGGAGCCGCGCCGGGTGGCGCGGACCCCGATCTCAAGGCGCGGTTGGCGCGCGCGATCGACGGGCTGCCGCAGGGCTATCGGACGGTGTTCGTGATGCACGACGTCGAGGGCTATACGCACGAGGAGATCGGCGCGGCGCTCGGCGTGGAAACGGGAACCTCGAAGGCGCAGCTCTCGCGGGCGCGGGCGAAGCTGCGGGCCGCATTGGCCGAGTTCGCGCCAGGATGGACGGCATGATCGAGCACGACGATTCACAACTGGAGCCGTGGCTGCGGGACGCCGCCCGGGCGTATCACACGCCGCCGGCCACGCCGCGTGAGGCGATGTGGGACCAGCTCACGGCGCGCCGCCGGCGCCGCGTGCTCACGCGGCGCGTGACGCGTTGGGCGCTGGCCGCCGCCGCGGTGCTGGCGCTCGGCGTCGGCATCGGCCGCTGGAGCGCGGGCCATGGGGCCGCGCCCGATGACTCTGGCGCGAAGCTGGCCGGAGAGAGTACGACCGACGCCCGTCGCGACTTCGTGTACCACGTCGCGGCGACGCAGTACCTGTCGCGCACGGAGGCGTTTCTGACCGGCTTTCGCGCCGAGCTCCAGCGCGCCGGGCGCGGGGACCAGCTCCCCCCGCGCTTCACGGGTCAGGCCCGCGATCTGCTCAGCACGACCCGCCTGATGCTCGACTCGCCGGCCGCCGATGATGCGCGGCTGCGCAGCCTGCTCGAAGACCTCGAGCTGGTGCTGGCGCAGATCGCCCAGTTCGGGGCGTCGGACGGCGCCGACGCCGAATTGATCACCCAGGGAATGGACCATGCGAATGTGCTGCCCAAGCTGCGCTCGGCGATTCCCGCCGGGCCGCTGGCGGTGCGGACCGAAGGAGTGCTCTGATGTACGCTCACACGCTGCTGCTCGCCGTCGCGACGCTCGCGCAGGACACCGCCGTGCGGGTCATGCCCCCACTCGCGATCGCGCCACGCGTTTCGGCACTTGAGACGTTGCTGGTCCCGGCCGAGGCGTCCCTGCGGATGGCCGAGGCGAGGCTCGCGGCACAGGCCCCCGCCCTCGAGGCGTCGCTGATGCAGGCGGAGGCCACCCTGATGCGCGCGGAAGCGAGGCTCGCGGCGGCGCACGGCCCCGCCCTCGAGGCGACGCTGGCTGGGCCCGCCCTGGCGTCCGTGCCGCTCGTCGGCTGGGACACGCAGGACCCGGCGGATTCGCTGTATCGCGCGGCGCGCCAGGCGTTGAACCGCAACCAGTATACGCGCGCGGCCGAGCTGTTCCGCGCGGTGTACACCCGGCACGCGCGCTCGACGTACGCGGCGGATGCGTACTACTGGGAGGCGTTCGCGCTGTTCCGCACGGGCTCGGACGACGCGCTGCGCGCCGCCCGCCGAGCGCTGCGCACGCAGGAGGAGCGGCATCCCGACGCCGCGACGCGCCGCGACGCGGAGGTGTTGCTGCGCCGTGTGCAGGGC
>JBOHSP010000383.1:0-3060 GCA_050733275.1 Gemmatimonadales bacterium | reverse complement strand
GCCCTGTACAGGGCGCACGCGCGCCGAGCGCGCCCTCTCAGGGCGCGTTCTCATCGCGCGCCATTGGATTTCCGGGGCTGAAGCCCCGGCTCGGCTGGAGTGCGTCCGTAAGGACGCCGCGCATTCGCCGCGCCGGCCCTTCAGGGCACGGATAAACAACCCGTCGCACACGTTCACGAATCTCCCCCGGTGATCGCGCGAATCTTCTGCGCAATCTCCGTCACTCTGAACGGCTTGCCGGTCACCTTGCTCAACCCCTCGGCTGGCACCAGGTACTCGGCGCGCAGCAGCTTCACCAGCTGGCCGTTGTTCATCTCGGGGACCAGGACCTTGTCGTAACGTTTCAACAAGTCGCCGAGATTGCGGGGAAACGGGCTCAGGTAGCGCACGTGAATGTGCGCCACGTCGCGGCCCTCGTCCCGCGCGATCTTCACCGCCTGGTGGATCGGTCCGAATGTCGAGCCCCAACCGACCACGGCGAGCGCGCCGTGATCGTCGCCGAGCGTGGGCGTCTGGAGCGGGACGTCGCGCGCGATCCCCGCGATCTTGTCCGCCCGGGCCTTGGTCATGCGGGCGTGGTTGTCGGGATCATAGGAGATGTGGCCGCTGTCGTAGTCCCGCTCGAGCCCCCCGATGCGGTGCTCGAGCTGCGGCGTGCCCGGCCGCACCCACGGTCGCGCCAGCGTCGCCGGATCGCGCAGGAACGGATGGAAACCCTCCGGGTCCGTCCGATAGGAGACGGGAAACCGCGGCAGCTCGGCCGCGTCGGGAATCCGCCAGGGCTCGGCGGCGTGCGCGAGAAAGCCGTCGGTCAGCACGATCACGGGGGTCATGTAGCGGGTCGCGAGCCGCACGGCCTCGATGGCGACGTCGAAACAATCGCCGGTGGAGGCGGCGGCGAGCACCGCGAGCGGCGCGTCGGCGTTGCGGCCGTGCACGGCCTGGAACAGGTCCGACTGCTCGGTCTTCGTCGGCATGCCCGTGGAGGGCCCGGCGCGCTGCGAGTCGATCACGATCAGCGGCAGCTCGGTCGCGATGGCGAGGCCCAGCATCTCGGTCTTGAGCGCGATGCCGGGACCCGAGCTGGAGGTGACGCCGAGCGCGCCGGCATACGAGGCGCCCAGCGCGGCGCCGCAGGCGGCGATCTCGTCTTCGGCCTGGAACGTGACGACGCCGTAGGCGCGCAGGTTGGCGAGCGCGTGCAGCAGCGCCGAGGCCGGCGTGATCGGATAGCCCGCGAACACCATGCGGTCGATGCCGGCGGCCCGCAGGCCGGCTACCAGGCCCCAGGCCAGTCCCTCGGTGCCGCTCATCGTGCGGTACAGCCCCGGCTGCGGGCGTGCCTTCGGGACCACGTAGCCCACCAGGTGCTCGGGCATCTCGGCGGTCTCGCCGAAGGCGTGGCCGGCGTTGAGCGCCGCGACGTTGGCGTCGGCAATCAGCGGCTTCTTCGCGAACTTGCGCCGCAGCCAGTCGATCGTCGCCGTGCGCTCCCGGCCGTACATCCACAGCAGCAACCCCAGCGCCCACATGTTGCGGCAGAGGTGCGCTTCGCGTGACGACAGGCCGAACGCCTTCACCGCGTCGGCCGTGAGCTTGGTGATGTCGAACTGCAGCACCTGAAAGCGGTCGAGCGAGCCGTCGTGCAGCGGGCTTCGCGCATAGCCCGCCTTCCCGAGGTTTCGCTCGGTGAACGCGGCCGTGTCCACGATGACGGTGCCGCCGACCCGCAGGTCCTTGAGGTCTACGGTCAGCGCCGCCGGATTCATCGCGACGAGCACGTCCACGGCGTCGCCCGGCGTCAGCACGTCGCCGCCGAAGTGAATCTGGAACGCCGACACGCCGAACGTCGTGCCCGCGGGGGCCCGGATCTCGGCCGGAAAATCGGGGAACGTGGAGAAGTCGCTCCCGGCGAGGGCGGTTTCCACGGTGAACTGCGTCCCCGTGACCTGCATGCCGTCGCCGGAGTCGCCGGCGAAGCGGATGACGACCGCGTCGCGGGCCTCGCGACCGCCGCTGCGGGGAGGGGAAACCGTGGACGACGCCATAGGTGCTAATCTATACGAGGTTCCGGAGCACGAACCACACGTTCGCGGGCCGCTCGGCGAGGCGCCGCATGTACCAGGCGAACCAGGCGCTGCCGTAGCTGACCAGCACGCGGACCTGCGCCCCCTCGGCCGCGAGCCGCCGCTGCTCGTCGACCTTGATCCCGTAGAGCAGGTGGAACTCATACCCCGCGGGGTTCACCTTCTGCGCGGCCGCCGCGCTGCGGATCGTGGCGATCAGCTTCAGATCGTGCGTGCCGAAGACGGGCTTGGCGCGCTGCCGCGCGGCCTCGCCCAGCAGCCGGACGGCCAGCTTGAAGTAATTGCTGTCCACGTCGCGCTTGCGGGGGAAGGCGACGTCCGCCGGCTCGTTGTAGGCCCCCTTCACCAGCCGGATCGCCGGCGCGTGGGCGAACAGGGTGTCGAGGTCGGCAGCCGTGCGCCGCAGGTACGCCTGGAGGCAGACGCCCACGTTGGCCCATTCCGCCTTCGCGCGGCGGTACACGTCGAGCGTCGCCTCCACGTAGCGCGATTCCTCCATGTCGATCCAGAGGAACGAGCGCGCGGCCTCGGCGGCCTTGGCGAGCGCCAGCACCTCGCGCAGGCAGGCGGCGCGATCCAGATCGAGACCGAGATGCGTGAGCTTCACGGAGATGTGCGCCGGGAGCCCGCGGCGGCGCACGCGCTCCAGGACGCCGAGATAGTGGTCCCGGACCGCCTCCGCCTCGGCCCGGTTGGTCGTTTGCTCGCCCAGCTCCGTGAGCACGCTGCCGATATCCGATTTCGCTAACGTCGCCGCGGCATCGAGCGCCGCGTCGAGGGTTTCGCCGGGCATGAAACGCCGCACGGCGCGCTGGAAGAACCGGCGGCTGCGGAGCTGGTGCTCCAGCAGCCGGCTGCGGGAAGCCTTGAGGAAGACGCTGCGGGCGAGCGACATGGGGTCACATAGTGTCCTTCCTTACACTATCCTTCAAGTGTGCATCGGACGGTGCTGTGGGTAGGCCTGGTCGCGGCG
>JBOHSP010000382.1:0-5427 GCA_050733275.1 Gemmatimonadales bacterium | reverse complement strand
GGCCACGGCGACCCCCGCCGGCAGCACCAGCGCGGCCCCGAGCGCACTTGTGGCGGCGAGCCGCAGGGTGGGCTCGGCCCCCGCAAGCCAGCTCGCCGCCGCCGCGGGCACGAGTACCAGACCCGTCATCGCGGCATGCAGCTGCGTCAGGTCTGCGAGATAGGCGCCCCGGACGAGAAATGCACGCACCGCCGGCGCCGGGTGCGCGGGCTCCGCGGCGTCGTCGAGCGCCCGGACCAGCGCGGCCGCGTCGGGGAATCGCTCGCCAGGATCCTTGGCGAGACAGCGGTCCACGATCTGCGCGAGTCGCGCCGGGATTCGGGGAGCCACCTCCGCCAGCGCCGGCGCGGGCTCGGCAATGTGCAGCGCCAGCAGCGCCGCATCGTCCACGGCCTCGAACGGCAGCCGCCCCGACAGGACGTAGAAGCCGACGACGCCGAGCGAGTAGAGGTCGCTACGCGCGTCCACCGGCTCGCCTCGGGCCTGTTCGGGACTCATGAACGCGGCCGTCCCGACGACCGTCCCCCCCGGAGCGGGACGTCCGTCCCGGCTGACGTGGGCGATCCCGAAGTCGGACAACTGCGCATGACCGGTGACCGTGTCGAGCAGGATGTTCTCGGGCTTGACGTCGCGATGCACGACCCCGCACCCGTGGGCGTACTTCAGCGCCTCGCCGATTTCGCGCAGCACCCGCGCGCCATCGTCCAGCGCGAGCGGACCGTTCCGCGCGATGCGTTGCGCGAGCGTCTCGCCCGCCACGTACCCCATGGCGAAGGCGACCCAATCGGTCGCTTCGTGCACCGCGTGGATCGGCACGATGTTGGGATGCGACAGCGCCGCGGCGGTGCGCGCTTCCCACAGGAAACGTGCGCGCCGCGTCGTGTCGGCGGCGAACTCGGGCGGCAGGACCTTGAGCGCCACGGGCCGGTCGAGCCGCACATCGCGCGCGAGGTACACCGCGCCCATGCCGCCGCGCCCGATGCGTGTCTCGATTTCATAGCGGCCGGCCAATGCGTGCCGAATGACGGGGAGACTGGTATCCGAGAGGACCGGCATGGGAAGACGTATACACCGACCACACCCGCCGAGTTCGCACCGCCTGGACAGGGTCAAAGGGCCGGGACAACATTGTGGCCCATGGCCGACCACCAGCCGTACGTTCCCGCCACCCAGACCCCCGCCGAGATGACGCCGCGCTCGCTGCTGCTGGGCGTGATCCTGGGTCTCGTGTTCGGCGCTTCGAGCGTGTACCTGGCGCTGAAGATCGGCCTGACCGTGAGCGCCTCGATCCCCATCGCGGTGCTCTCCATTACAATCTTCCGGGCCTTCGGCAAGGCCACCATCCTCGAAAACAACATCACGCAAACCGTCGGCTCCGCCGGCGAATCGATCGCGGCGGGCGTGGTGTTCACCATCCCGGCGATCCTGCTGATGGGCTACGACCTCGATATCGGCCGGGTCGCGGTCCTCGCCGTAGTGGGCGGCGTGCTGGGCATCCTGATGATGATTCCGCTGCGCCGCGCCCTGATCGTCAAGGAGCACGGCACCCTCACCTACCCCGAGGGCACCGCCTGCGCGGAGGTGCTGATCGCGGGCGACAAGGGCGGCATTCACGCCAAGACGGTGTTCCAGGCGTTCGGGATCGCGTTCGCCTTCAAGTTCCTGATGGTCGGGCTCAAGCTGTGGGTCGAGTACCCCGGCAGGGTATTGCGCTGGTTCAAGGGCGCCGACGTGCGCCTCGACATGGGGCCCGAGCTGATGGGGGTCGGCTACATCATCGGCCCGCGCATCGGGGGATATCTGTTCGCCGGCGGCACGCTCGCTTATCTGGTGCTGATGCCCGCCATCAAGCTCTTCGGCGAGAGCATGACCGCGCCGATGTATCCCGCCACCACCCTGATCCGCGACATGTCGGCGGCCGAGATCCGCGCCGCCTACGTCTTCTACATCGGCGCCGGCGCCGTGGCGACGGGCGGCATCATCGCCCTGCTGCGCGCGCTGCCGACGATCGTCGGTGCCTTCCGCGCGGGATTCGCCGACCTGCGGGCCAGCCGCGTCGGCCAGACGATCAGCCGGCTGCGCACGGACCACGATGTGCCGATCGCGTACGCCGCGATCGGGGCCGTGGCGCTGGCCGTGCTGCTGGCCCTGCTTCCCCAGGTCGGGGTCAACCTGCTCGGCGCGCTGCTGATCATCGGATTCGGGTTTTTCTTCACCACCGTCTCGTCGCGCATCTGCGGCCAGATCGGCAGCTCGGCGAACCCGATTTCCGGCATGACCATCGCGGCGCTGATCGGCACCGCATCGATCTTCCTGGCGCTCGGGTGGGTGGGGGTGGACTACCGCGTGCAGGCGATGTCGATCGCGTGCGTGATCGCGGTCGCGGCCGCCAACGCGGGCGCCACCTCGCAGGACCTGAAGACCGGCTTTCTCGTGGGCGCGACGCCGCGCCGCCAGCAGATCGGCATCCTCATCGGCGCGGTCACCTCCGCGCTCGTCGTCGGCTGGACGCTGACGCTGCTGAATCGCGCTTACCAGTATCCCGTCCCGGAACAGCACGCCGGGTTCACGGCGCCGGCCGCCAGCACGCCCGACGTGGCCGTGCTGGACGAGCGGCTGTCGGATTTCCGCATCGCGGGCGGCGAGCAGATCGACACCGCGAGCTATCAGGTCGTGCGCGTGTACGTGCCGACGCAGGGCGTGCCCCCGGGCCAGTACCTGATCGATCCGGCGACGCGCGAGATCCGGTACGTGGTGGATCCCGGGATCGGGGGGCGGGTGCGCGAGTTCGAGGGGCGCACCCTGACCCGGCTCGATTCTCCCAAGGCCACGCTGATGGCGCTGATCACGGACGGCATCCTCACGCAGCGGTTGCCGTGGGCGCTGGTGCTGATCGGCGTGTTCATCGCGATCGCGATCGAGCTGATGGGCCTGCAGTCGCTCCCCGTCGCCGTGGGCGTGTACCTGCCGCTCTCCACCTCCGCCGGGATCTTCGTGGGCGGAGTGATCCGCTGGCTCGTGGAGCGGCGGATGCGGTCGCAGCAGCGGTCGCTCGCCGAGATCGAGTCGGGACCGGGCGTGCTGTTCTCCAGCGGCCTCATCGCGGGCGGCGCGATCGCCGGCATCGTCGTGGCGGGCATCGCCGGCTGGAAGGGCAGCGCCGAATGGCTGGCCGACGCGGTGGGGCTGTACCGGAGCCTCGGCGCGTTCGCCACGTCGAACATCGTGCCGCTGGTGCTCCTCGTGCTCCTCGCCGCGCTGCTCTACCGGGTCGCGCTGCGCCGGAGCTGAGGACGCGCGTGACGATCACCAGCCTCGCCTTCCTGAAGCGGCTGCTCGACACGCCCGGCCCCTCGGGGTTCGAGCAGGCCCCCGCGCGCGTGTGGCGCGACGAAGTCCAGGCGTTCGCCGAGGACGTGCGCGCGGACGTGCACGGCAACTCGGTCGCCGCCGTGAACCGCAAGGGCGGGCCCCGCCTCATGCTCGCGGGGCACATCGACGAGATCGGCCTGCAGGTCACGCACATCGACGACGACGGCTTCCTCTACTTCAGCGGCATCGGCGGCTGGGACTCCCAGGTGCTGGTCGGGCAGCGCGTGGTGCTGCAGGGCCGCGGCGGGCCGGTGCGCGGCGTGATCGGCAAGAAGGCGGTCCACCAGCTCAAGAAGGAGGAGATGGACCGCGTCAGCAAAATCACCGACTTGTGGATCGACATCGGCGCCGCAAGCCGCGCGGAGGCGGCCGAGCGGGTGCGCGTGGGCGACCCCGGCGTGCTCGATACGACCGTGCTGGAGTACCCCCACGGCCGCATCGTGTCGCGCAGCATCGACAACCGCATCGGGGCATTCGTGGTCGCCGAGGCGCTGCGGCGGGTCGCGGCCGACCGGCCGCGCCACGCGGCGGTGTTCGCCGTGGCGACGACGCGCGAGGAGATCGCGTGGTCGGGCGGCGGCGCGCGGACCAGCGCGGCCGACATCGACCCCCAGGTAGCGCTGGTCGTGGATGTGGCGCATGCCACCGACTACCCGGGCGCGGAGAAGAAGCACGCCGGCGACCACCGCCTGGGCGGCGGCGTGGTGCTGACGCGCGGGTCGTCGGTCAGTCCCGTCGTCTTCGATCTACTGGTGGAAAGTGCCGAGCAGGCACAGATCCCGTTCAGCATCCACGCGTCCCCGCGCGACACGGGGACGGACGCCGACGCGATCTACAACGCGCTGCGCGGGATTCCGACGGGGCTGGTCTCCGTCCCCAACCGCTACATGCACAGCCCCAACGAGATGGTGGCTCTGGAGGATCTCGATCGCGCGGCCGAGCTGATCGCGGTGTTCGCGCGGCGGCTCACGCCCGATACGGATTTCGTGCCCCGCTGAGCTACTTCCGTTGTTTCAAATCCAACAACGCCGCCAACGCCGCCGCGCGCACCTGCTTGTCCCCATCGGCCGTCAGCCCTTCGAGCGTCCCGACTGCCGCCGGCGTGGCGGCGAGCCGCAGCGCCTCCACCGCGGTGGTGCGCAGCGCCGCGGACTTGCGGCCGAATAGCTTGCCGCCGGGCTGTGCCAACTTGATGAGCGCCTGGACCGCCGCCGCACTGCCGATGCGTCCCAGCGCCAGCATCAGCTCCTTCTCGACGGCCTCGTCTGCTTCTTCCTCCATGGCCACGACCAGCGGCATGGCGAGCGCGCTGGCGCGCCGGCCGCCGACACCAAGGGCCGCCTGGATGCGCACCTCGGGTGACTTGTCGCGCAACGCGCGCCGCAGCGGCTCCGCCGCGCCGCGCGAGCCGATCTTGGCCAGGGCCAGCGCCACCGCCTTGCGTATCCTTTCGTCCTCGTGGTCGAGCTGCTGCGCCAGCGCCGGCACCGCCTCCTCCAGCCCCAGCTCCCCCGCCAGCTCGGCCACGTTGCGCACCACGAACCACTGTTTGTGCCCGAGCATGTGCACGAGCTGATCGGCGCCCTCCTTGACGCTCGTCAGCGCGATGAAGATGCCGCGCCGCTCGTCGATGGTCGGCGCCGCGACCAGCAGGTCGAGCAGCAGCTCGACCCCGTCCTCTCCCGCGCGCTGCAGCGCGAGCAGCGCGTCGTCGCGGTCCTCGGGCGCGCCGGCGAGCTGCGCCATGGTCTGGAGCACCCCCTTGGTAAAGACGCGCTTCAGGGCGATCGAATACTGGCGGCGCCGGCTGGCATCCTTCACCTGCTGCTCGGCGCGCACGATGCCGACCACGATTTCGAGCACCTGGCGCTGGCGCTTCGCGTCCATCGCGCTTGCGAGCTGCCTGGCCAGCACGCCGAGCAGCTCGGGGGCGTGCGGGCCGTCCGGCCACCGCAGCAGCTCGCCCAGGAGCACGGCCGGCGGGCGCGTGGCCGCGGTTGCCGGGGAGAACGCCGCGTCGAACTGCTGCGCGATGGGCGGCACGTCCATCTCGGG
>JBOHSP010000381.1:0-11141 GCA_050733275.1 Gemmatimonadales bacterium | reverse complement strand
CGATTTCAAGATACAGCGGGCCGTGATAGCCGGGCCGGATTTCGTCGAAGCCGGTGTTGAGGTCCGTGATCACGCGGGTGAAGACATCCAGGCGGCCGGTGGTGCTCTTCGGGTTGGCCCGCGCCCGGAGTCCCGGCGGCAACTTCAGGGATTCGAGCAACGGCACCAGATAGACGTGCCCCTTTTCGAGAATCGCGCCGCCCGTCAGGTCCATCTCGTACATGACGAGATCGGACTGGTAGAAATCCATGACGTCGAGCTTGGCTCTGATTTCCGACTGCTCGGGCAGGAAGCTGCTCAGCAGCCGGTAGGCTTTCCGGCCCACGCGCAAGTCCAGGCTGGCCGGCTGGATCTGCCGGGCCTGGATCGGCACGTCCGCGCGAAGTGCGCCGTCGGCAATGAGGCGTTTGAGGGACTGGTACGGGAGGATGCCGTTCCTTCGACTTGGCTCAGGACGGGGCCGGGATGCGCGCCCTCTCGAAGACCGGCGCGTGTTCACGAACTCCCCTCGCAGCAATCGGAGGAACGGGGATGCACGCCGCAAGGCGTCGACGCAGGCGCGCCGCGAGGCCCGTGGCTTCGCTCCGAGGCGAGCGTCGACGCAGGCGCGCCGCGAGGCGTCGACGCAGGCGCGCCGACCATGGGCAGCTCGCGCTTGCCCTGAGCCACATCGAAGGGCTTGCCCTGAGCGACATCGAAGGGCCTGCCCCGAGCCAAGTCGAGGGGGCCGTTCCCCGGCTGCGGATAGCGGAAGGTCTTGTGTTCGTAGTTATTCAGCACGACGCCCTCGTCGTCCATGTGCACCAGATAATCGCCCGGCAGCAGGGGAATCTTGCCGCCGCCGCCCGGCGCGTCGATGACGAAGTGCGGCACCGCGAGCCCGGACGTCCAGCCGCGCAGCGCCTTGACGATCTCCAGTCCCTTCCCCACGGTGGTGCGGAAGTGTTCGGCGCCGGCCACCTGGTCGCACATATAGATGTAGTAGGGTCGCACCCGCGCGGCGAGCAGCCGCTGCATCAGCTCCTTCATCACGTCGACGTCGTCGTTCACGCCCTTGAGCAGGACCGTCTGGCAGCCGAGCGGCACGCCGGCATCCGCGAGCATGCCGAGCGCCCGGACCGCGGCCGGGGTCAGCTCGTCGGGGTGGTTGAAGTGCGTGTTGATGTAGAGCGGATGGTACTTCTGGAGGATCGCGCATAGCTCGGGCGTGATCCGCTCCGGGAGGTGACAGGGAACGCGGCTGCCGATGCGCAGGATCTCGAGGTGGGGAATCGCGCGCAGCCGGCGGCAGATGTCGTCGATGCGGCGGTCGGACAGGAGCAGGGGATCGCCGCCCGACATGATGACGTCGCGGATCTCGCGGTGCTCCGCCAGGTAGCGGAACGCCGACTCGAGCCGCGCCATCGGGATCTTCTCGGGATCGCCCACCTTGCGGCGGCGCGTGCAGAACCGGCAGTAGGCGGCGCACACCGGCGACACGAGGAAGAGCGCGCGATCGGGGTAGCGGTGCGTGATGTTCGGCACCGGCGAGTGCGCGTCCTCCTCGAGCGAGTCCACGAGCCCGTCGCGCACGTCCAGCTCCTGCACGGTCGGCACATACTGCCGCCAGATGGGATCGCCGGGAGAGCGGATCAGGTCCACCATGGCCGGCGAGATGCGGAACTCGAAGTTCTCCGCCGCCAGGCGTAGCCGGTCGATCTCGGCCACGTGCTCGGGGCCGAAGCGCGCCGCCAGCGCCTCGAGCGACGCGATGCTCTTCTTACGAAGCAGTTCCTGCCAGGTCTCCATCGCCGAGATCCTTGGTGTAGATGACGAGATCGTCACCGGGCGCGTAGTAGGCCGGGATGGTCGCGCGTCTGGTGTAGCCGCGCGCTTCATAGAAGCCGCGCGTCGGGGCGTAGTCGGGGCGCGAGCTGGTCTCGACCACGATCAACCGTGCGCCCTCCGCCGCAAGCCGGGATTCCACCTCGGCGAGCAGCTGCGTGCCGATGCCGGATTGCTGCCGTGCGCGGTCGACCACGATCCAGTAGAGGTCATAGGTGCCGGTGGTGCCCGGCGTCGGCCCCCAGCAGGCGTAGCCCGCCAGCGCGTCGCCGTCGAACGCGCCCAGAAAGCGGTAGTCCTCCCCGCCCGCGAGATGCTCGTCCAGCAGCTCGACGGCCGTGGCGACTTCGTCCTCATGAAAGAGGCCGGTCGCCCGCGTGAGCTGCTCAAGCGGTGCGCGGTGTACGGGCCCGACGAGACCCAGACGCCGTGGGCGTGGGGAGGGCAGAGGGGATCGAAGGCGACAGGGGAGCGGGGGCGGTGTGGGCGAGCAGCTCGCGCGCGGCTCTCTTGCCCTGCGCGGCGCGCAGCGCTTCCTCGGCAATGCGACGCACCAGCTCCGGGTAGTCCCAACCGGCGGCGCGCGCCATGCGGGACAGGCCGGCGTCGTCCGTGAGATCGGGGTTGGGATTGACTTCGAGCACCCAGGGCCGGCCGTCCTGATCGACGCGCAGGTCCACGCGCCCGTATCCCTTGCCGTGCATGATGCGCCACGCGGCTTCGGCGATGCGGCACAGCCGGTCGGCGCAGCGCCGCGACACCTCCGCCGGGCAGACGGGCCGGCTGCCGACGTCCTCCGGCGACCCCACATCCCACTTGGCCGCATACGTGAGGATCGGCCAGCAGCCTGCGGGCATGCCAGCGAAGTCGATCTCGGCGATCGGCAGCGTCCGGTCGCCGACGAACCCGACGTTGAACTCGCGGCCGGGGATGTAATGCTGGATCAGCACCTCGTCGAACTGCTCGGTCATCGCGGCGACGCGCGCCCGCAGGCTCCGGCGGTCCACGACCACCGACTGGCGATCGAGGCCCGTGCTCGCGTCCTCGGCGGCGGGCTTGACGATCGCCGGGAGGGGGAAATCGTCCGCGATGCGGCCCTGCGCCACGGTCCAGCGGGGGACGGGGAGCCCGGCGGCCGCGAGCATCGCGTTCGCGACGCTCTTGCGGCGGCAGGCCGCGAGCGTCCACGGGCCGTTACCGGTGTACGGGATCCCGGCGAGCTCGAGACTGCCGACCACGTGGTCCTCCCACTGCGCCACGCCATGAATGCCCTCGCACAGATTGAACACGAGATCGGCGCGCCGGCAGATGCGGAACCAGCGGAGGTCGTGGCGGACGGGCACGCGCCGCGTCTCGTGCCCCATGACGGTGAAGATGCGGGCGATTTCGTTCACCGCGTCCATGACGCCCGCGATGTCCTGCGCCGTCCAATCCTGGGCGCCGGGGTCATACAGGATGACGATCTTCACGCCGACACCGCCGCCGGCTCGGCGAACAGCAGCCGCGCCCCTCCACGCCGCCCCGTGACTCGCTTCCAGGCGATGCGCACCACTTCCTGGATCAGCTCGTCATAGCCGTAGCCCGCGACCCGCGCCGCTTTGGGGAAGCAGGAGTTCATCGCCGGATCGGGGATGATGCCGGGAAGCGGGTTCAGCTCGATGACGTTCGGCACGCCGAAGCGGTCGACCCGGACGTCCACCCGGCACCAATCGCGGCACCCCAGCGCCCGATAGGCGTCGAGCGCGACGGTCTCGATCTCCCGCTGCAACGACGCGGGGACCTCGGGGGGCGGCGGGCATTGGAAGATGGCGAGCTGGTGCGTGGCCGTGTCCCAGATCCACTTCGCTTCGAAGCCGTACACCGGCGGCGCCCCCGCCGGGAGCGTCGTGAAGTCGAACCCGACGATCGGCAGGCACCGCGCCTCGGCGCCGTTGCCCAGAATGGCGACGGTGAACTCGCGGCCCGGCAGATACGTCTCGACCAGTACGGGCTGGTCGTAGCGCTGCAGCAGGAACCGGACGCGCTCGGCGAGCCCGGCGGGGCAATCGCATAAGTTGTTGACAAATACGCCTTTACCGGACCCCTCGGCGACCGGCTTCACGAACAGGGGGAACGGCAGCGGCAGCCGCTCGAGGTCGCGAGGGTGCTCGACCACGCGAAACGGAGCCGTGGGCACCCCGCGGTAGGCGAGGATCTCCTTGGTCCGTCCCTTGTGCAGCGTCAGCGCGAGCGCCAGCGGGTCGGAGCCCGTGTACGGGATGTCGAGGTACTCGCAGATCGCCGGCACGTGCGATTCGCGACACGGCCCGTGCAGGCCCTCCGCCATGTTGAAGACGATGTCGGGGTGGGCGAGTGCGAGTTTCTGCGAAAAGAATTCGTCGGCTTCGAGGCGGACGACGCTGCCGTAGAGACCGAGAGCCTGCTCCACCGCATCGATGGTGGATGGGTCATCCCATTCGGCATACGCGTCGTCGGTACTGAACGGATCGGAGTCCGACGCGAGGCTCGATTCGGGTTTCTCGTTGTATGCGAGACCTATGCGCATGTGGTCTCGGGCAACCTCCTACAAAAAAGGCCGCTTGAGTCGTGCGGTCTGAGAGCGGCAAAGGCGTTGTCGCGTACCAGAATACGAAATGCGTTCCGGATGCGCAAGAGCAAAACCGTACAAAATGACGTCGAACAAGATCGTCGAACGAACCCGTCGAACAGAGACGTCCGGCGTTGTTCGACGGTGTTGTTAGACGATGTTGTTCGACGACTTTGTTCGACGCCTTATACCTTGTGGTACGTGACTCGCGCCGCTTCGTGACGATCGTCGGCGACGTAGATCTCGAAGTCGGAGAACAGCGCGCCCGCCTCGCGCTGCACGACGCGGAGCACCGCGATGGCGAGCCGGCGGATCTCGAGCTCGGCGCCCTCGCCGCAGCGCAGCTCGAGCATCGTGCGCCACGCGCGCGCGTTGCCGGAGGCGACGATCTTCACCTCGGTCGCATTGGGCAGCACGCTGCGCGCCGCTTCGCGCGCCATCTTGCGGCGGTGCACCTTGTCGCTCACCCACTCGTAGCGCCGCATCAGGCCCTCGACGGCGCGTACGTACGCCGCCTGCGCCGCGGCGACCTGCTGCTCCCATTCCGCCTCGAGTTGCGCATCGCCCGCGACCGCCGGCGGCAGGACGAACGCCGCGTGGGATTCGTCCACGTAGCGCTGCGAGATCTGGGAGTAACCGAATCCGGCGCGATGCCGCACCAGCTCGTGCGAGCAGGAGCGCGAGATGCCTTCGATCAGCAGCACGTAGACGGCATGCTCGAGCACCGAGCCGTGTCCCTGCTTCTTGATGTTCTCGAGGTACTCGGCGGTCGTACGCTGGATGGGGTTGTGCTGGCTCATATAGCAGAGCCGGCCGGCGTACTCGGCGATCCGCTCGCCGTCGCTCGCCTCGCCGCGCCACTGGACGCGAAGATGATCGGGCTCCAGGAACTGCGGTCGCGCGATCAGGCTGACGCGCGGGACGCGGAAAATCTCCGTGGGACGGCTGGTGCCGGGCGTCGGAGGACTGGGGTCGGGTGCCGGCGCTAGTGCGCCAGGTCGAGCTTCGGTGTGGCCCATGCGGCGGTCCGTTCGATCTCCCGCAAGCGGGTGGCGACGTCGTCGGGGATGGCGGCGGCTTCGGCGCCCACTTTGGGAGCGGCGAGCGGCGTCCAGTCAGCCGCCGGAATGATAATACCCGGATTCAGAATGGACAGCGGGTCGTAGGCCCGCTTCACCGCCGCGAACACCGCCGTCGTCTCCTCGCCGTACACCCGCGCCAGCGCGCCGGCGCGCAGCCGCCCGGCACCGTGCTCGCCCGCCGGCACGCCGCCGAGCCGCGCCACCAGGTCGGTGACGTCGTCGAACAGTCCGGTGAGGACCTCGCGCCAGCGCGGCGCCGTCGTGTCCGGCAGCGCATTGACGTGGACGTGACCGTCCCCGGCGTGGCCGAACACCGCGACGGGCACGCCGAACCGGGCGGCCGCGCGGCGGACCCCCGTGACATACTCGCCGAGCCGCGAGAGGGGGACGCAGCCATCCTCGATCACCTGGAGCGAGCGCCGCGTGGCGGGCAGGCGGGCCAGCGCGGGCGACGCCATGCGGCGCACCGCCCAGAGGTGCTCGAGACCGGCGCGGTCCACGGCCGTTTCCACATGCGCCGTGACGTGCTTGAGGCCGCGCACACCGTCGCCCACCGCGCCCCGGGCCGCCGCGGTGGTCGCGCGCTCGAATTCCACGAGCAGCAGACACGCCAGGCCGGGAAACGGCGTGCCCGGCATCAGATCGAGGAGCGTGCGGTCGACCAGCTCGAGCGCGGCCGGCTCGAGCGAAACCAGATAGGGAACGGCGTCGCCGAGCGCGTCGAGCTCCGTGAAACCGAGGACGGCGCCGGCGATGCCGGCGGGAATCGGATCGAGGCGCCAGTGTACCGCGGTGAAGATCCCGAGCGTTCCTTCCGAGCCGATGAGCAAGTCGAGCTCGTCTCCGGACTCGGCAAACCGGTCGAGGGCGTAGCCGCTCGAATTCTTCCGGGTGTGCGGGAATGTCCGGGCAATGAGGCGTCTCGTGTCGGGAGTCAGGGTGAACTGCTCCGTGCTCCCGGCTCCCCGTTTCACTGTGCGAACCTGCCCATCCGCCGTCACCACCTCGACAGCATCGATCCAGCTCCGCACGCTGCCGTACCGCAGCGAGCGGGGACCGGCCGCGTTGGTCGCGCACATGCCGCCGGATGTGGCAAACGCGCCGGACGAGGGGTCGGCCGGCAGGCGGAGGCCGTAGGAGCGGGCCGCCTCCGCGATCGCCGCCCACGTCACCGACGCGCCGGCCCGTGCTGAACGCCGGTCGGGATCGACCTGAAGATCGGTAAAGGTCCGACTCGCATCGACGATCACGCCGGCACCCACGTTGCCGCCTGCCATGCCGCTGCCGGCGCCGCGCGGTACCAATGCGGCGCGCTCGGCGGCCGCCCATTGGACGAGCCCGGCCAGCTCGCCCACGTCGCGGGGGATGGCGACGGCCTGCGGGATGATGCGATACAGGCCGGCGCCTTCGGCGTACGCGGCGCGGATGCGGGAATCGGTGAGCAGCTCGGGTTTCAGAACGAAGTGCCAGTTACCGGGTGCCGGAACTTACCATGCGCTGCCCCCGTCACTACCTTCCATCGCATATGCCCATCCGGACCGTCCCGGTTCCCACGCCCGCCCCCGCTCCTGCCCCCGACCCCCCGCCGTCAGCGGCGTCGGGCCCTCGTGCCCAGCTCATTCATATCGAGGTGGATCGCCGCCTGGGCCACGAATGGGACGAGTGGGACGGGCGGCCGCTGCCTTCGGGCGGAGACTTTTCGGCCGCCTCGGCGCTGTTCTTCAGGTACGCGGCGCTGACCCTCGCTGCCGCGACGGCGGCGGTCGCCCTTCTTCTATATCTGATCGGCCCCCGGCTGGGCATACTGTGGGGGCCCCTCCCGCAGGTGCTGTGGGGGGTGCTGGCGGTCGGCGCCGGGCTCGCCGCTGTCTACCTCGCGCTGGTGGCGGCGTCCTTCTACGGCGGGCGCAATCTGCTGCCCGAGCGGTTGCTGGAGCGCGGGCCGTACCTGCAACTCATGAACTACACGTCGTTGGTGGCGCGCCCGTTCCGCAAACGCGATTGGGTCGAGCACGCCGCCATCGATATCTACAACACGCTCGCGGTGCGCCGTGGCCGCAAGGTCGGCACCGGCGAGCTGCTGGTGCTCATCCCGCGGTGTCTCTCCAAGCAGGCCCTCGACGGCGTGCTCGCGATCGCGGGGCGTTACGCCGTGCCGGTGTTCGTCGCCACGCGCGGCCAGCTGGCGCGGCGGGTGATCCGCGAGCGCCGGCCCCGGGCGGTCGTCGCCGTCGCCTGCGAACGCGACATGATGACCGGCCTGCGCGATGTCGCCGGTAAGCTCCCCGTCCTCGGGCTCACGATGCGGTTGCCCAACGGGCCTTGCCGCGACGCGGGCCTCGATCTGACGCAGATGGAACAGTGGATTCGCGGCTGGGTGGGTGAGTCGAAACGTGCCGCGCGCTGATCAGTAGGTCGTTTCTCCAAACTTTTCCACCAACGCGGCCAGCAACCGGTCGGCGAGCTGGCGGCCCGCGGACTCGTCGGGCACGAAGCGCTCCAGGTCCCGCGCCATGCGGGACGGATCTGCCACCGGCCGGTACACCGCTTCCACAATCACGCGCGC
The DNA here is from genome assembly GCA_050733275.1 of Gemmatimonadales bacterium. Taxonomy (GTDB): domain Bacteria; phylum Gemmatimonadota; class Gemmatimonadetes; order Gemmatimonadales; family GWC2-71-9; genus 20CM-2-65-7. Next base: position 3,082 of record JBOHSP010000381.1, on the reverse strand, counting down.
TTTGCCGGGTACGTCCGGGTCCGCCCACAGTCTGAGCGTCACGTTTCCGGGCAGCTCGGCGGTCTCGAGCCAGGCATCGCGCGGGCTCGCGAACCGCACCGGGATCTCCGCGGCGCGGAGCCAATCCCGGGCTTCTTCGGTGACGCGGGCGGGGGGGGCATTGATCACCGCGCGGAGCGACTCGGGAAACGGCCGGTACGGAGGGCGCGTGGTGGCGGGGGTGCACGCGGCGAGGACCAGAAGGCAATTGCGGATTGCGGATTTCGGATTGCGGATTGTCCGTGCGAGATCCAGCGGCACGATACCATCCATTACAATCCGCAATCCGCAATCCAAATTCCGCAATTTCAATGCTCGTGCGGCGGCGTTCCGGGAGCGTGCGGGTGCCCCCCGGCCGTGTCGGCGGTGTCGCTCAGCGCGCCCCGGTCGATGAGCTCCGCCCGGATCCGCTCGTTGGAGATGCCGGCGGCGTGCTCGAACACCATCCGGCCGCCCAGCGTGCCGACCCAGAGCAGCCCGGCGGCGCCCACGATGCCGAGAAACCGGGTGATGGCCTCTTCCTGGACCGGCATCGCGAAGCGGCGCAGCATCTTCCAGCCGAGGATCACCGTGAAGACGCCCATGGTGATCAGCGCCATCTGCTCGTGACGCTCCATGATCTGGTGGATGGCCTCGCCGTGATCGATCGTTTCCTCGGCGAGGTTTCCGGTAATGACGGCTGCCCAGCCGCCGATGACGCCCGCCCACAGGGTCCAGATGCCGGCCCACTTGAGGGATTCTCGCTTCCAGATGGCGGAGCCGAGGTCAAACAGCACGGCCAGGAGCAGCAGCGCCGCGGGAAGGTCGTTGAGGAGCGCGTGCCAGCGGGGAGCGTCGTAGCCGAGCATGATCAGAGCCCCAGAGCGTTGACGACGGGAGGTTGGGCCGAATAGTCGTAGAACCCTTTACCGCTTTTCTTGCCGTACATGCCCGCGAGGACCATGCGTTTGAGGAGCGGCGGTGGCGCGTAGCGCGGCTCGCGGTATTCCTGGAACATGATCTCCGCGATGTGATACGTCGTGTCGAGGCCCACGAAATCGAGCAGCGTGAGCGGCCCCATCGGGTAGCCGCAGCCGAGCTGCATGGCTTTGTCGATGTCGGGCACGGTCCCGACCCCCCGCTCGACCGCGCGAATCGCATCGAGCAGGTAGGGGACGAGCAGCAGGTTCACGATGAATCCGGAATTGTCCTTGGCCGAGACCGGCTCTTTGCCCAGTGAGGCCGCGAAGGCGAAGGCGCGCTTGAACGTCTCCTCCGATGTGGTCACCGTGCGGACGACTTCGACCAGCCCCATGAGCGGAACGGGGTTGAAGAAGTGCAGGCCCACGAAGCGGTCGGGGCGTTTGGTCGCGGCGGCCAGCTCGGCGATCGTGAGGCTCGAGGTGTTGGAGGCGAAGATCGTCCCGGCGCCGCACAGGGCATCGAGCTCCCGGAACAGGCCGTGCTTGAGCGACAGGTCTTCGGTGATGGCCTCGATCACGATGTCCGCGGTGCGCAGGTCGCCGACGGTCGTCGTGAACGTCAGCCGCTGGAGGGTCGCGTCGCGGTCGGCGGGCGGGAGCTTCTGCTTCTCGACGAAGCGGGCGAGCGACTTCTCGATGGCGGCGCGGCCGCGCTCGAGCATCTCCGTGCCGACGTCCCGCACGATGGTCTGGTAGCCAGCGGCCGCGGCCACCTGGGCGATGCCGCTGCCCATCAGGCCGCAGCCCAGCACCCCCACCCGTTTAACGTCGGCCATGACGCTCCTTCACCTGCGGCTTGTCGAAGACCTTGCGCACCTCCTCCGCGATGCGCACGAACGTCTGGGCCGCGGGGAGCAGCGCGGGATTGGCCTGTCCACGGATTTCGCCCCGTTCCAGTCGATCCAGCACCTGCTCGAGCGCCACCTGGATGCGCTCATTGGGTCCGCGATGGCTCCGCGCCGCGATCACGCCGCCAAGTGTCAGCCCGACCCCCGGAGCCAGCGCGAGTGTTTGGGCCAGCGCGAGAGGGGGGGCGATCAGCCAGACGGCTCCCGTCACACCCCACCCCACCACCGTCAGCACGGTGCCCGCGGTGATCCGGCCGGCGCGCTGCTTGCGAACGTCCGCTTCCAGCCGGACCAAACAGAATCCGGGCTCGAGCTGCACGACCTGCGCCGAGACCTCATCGGCGCGGGCCAGCCCGTAGCGCCGTCCCGCGAGCGCCCGCTGGATCGACGCGAACGCCCCCGCCTTGGGCTCCCACGATGTGCGGTCCGGATAGTGCCGCTTGGGTTGCAGCAGCTCCTCCTCGACCATCCAGCGCTGCAGCGCGCGCTCGATGGCGGCGCGCTCGCCCGGCACCACCCGATGCGCCGCGAGGAATCGCGGCCCCGTGAGCCACGCCCAGGTTCCCGTCTTGCCTTCGGGCTCGGGGCGCGTCTGCTCCTCGAGCATCGCCTGCCGGAGATAGCGCTCCGGGATCCCGACGTCCTTGCCCAGCGCCAGCACCTCCTGGCTCGTCAGGCCGTCGCCGATGTCACGCTCGCCCGCCTGGAGCTCGGCGGCGCGCTGGATGATGCGCTCCAGCGCGTCGCGGCGGATCAGCTCGCCGGGCATCTAGGGCTTCACCTTCTCGACAGGCCGCGTGATGGCGCCGGGGAGCCGCTCGCCCGCCGTCGCTTCCGGCAGCGTGCGCTCGCCGGTCGCGGCGGGAGGCGCCGGCGCAGCTGCCTTCTCGAGGAAGACGCGGAACAGGTCGATCGGGATCGGGAAGATGGTCGTGGAGTTGTTCTCCGACGCGATCTCGTTGACCGTCTGGAGATAGCGCAGCTGGATCGCGGCGGGCTCGGTGCCGATGATGTGCGCCGCCTGCGTCAGCTTCTCGGACGCCTGGAGCTCGCCTTCGGCATTGATGACCTTGGCGCGGCGCTCGCGCTCGGCCTCCGCCTGCCGCGCCATGGCGCGCTTCATCTCGGGGGGCAGGTCCACGTCCTTTACTTCCACCGCCGACACCTCGATGCCCCAGTCGTCGGTCCGGGTGTCGATGATCTGCCGCAGGATCGCGTTGATCTTCTCGCGAT
>JBOHSP010000380.1:0-2160 GCA_050733275.1 Gemmatimonadales bacterium | reverse complement strand
CGCGAGGACAGCGCGGGCGCGCACGTCATCGCGGAATCGCGCGAGCCGTGGGTCGAGGCGGACCGGCTCGCAGCGGCGCTGGCCGCGGCGGGCCAGCGCGCGCGCTGCTGGTGGATCACACCGTCGGGGGAGGGCAGCGCCGCGACCAGCGTGGCGGGAGCGTTCGAGCAGGTCAACGCCGAGATGGGGGCGCTCGCGCGCCGCTGGGCGGTCGCGCAGCTCGGCGACGTCCGGGGGCGGCTGGTCTGGGATCTGTACGGCGGCCTCGGCGATACCGCCGCGCTGCTCGTGGAGCGCGGCGCCGAGGTGGTGAGCGTCGATGCCGACGAGCGCGCCAGCGACTGGGCGCGGCGCCACCTGCCCGCGTCGGGGGCGCGCTGCATCGCGGCGCGCGCGGAGGACGTGATCGGCACCCTGCCCGCGCCGCACGCCGTGATCGTCAATCCGCCGCGCGCGGGGCTGCACTGGGATGTGACGCTGCGGCTCACGGCGCAGCCCGTCGCCCACTTCGTGTACGTCTCCTGCGACCCGGCCACGCTCGCGCGTGATCTCCACCGGCTCGCCGTGAACTACACGGTCACGGCGGTCCGCGCGTTCGATCTGTTCCCGCAGACGGCCCATGTGGAGACGGTTGCCGTGTTGGAGGCGGCGTGAAGCGATTGCGGATTTCGGATTGCGGACTGCGGATTGGAAGGGCGGAGCTCGTCGGCGAAAATCCGCAATCCGCAATCCACAATCCGCAATGGAGATGTTCGTGAAGTATCACGTGACTGTTCGCGGTCGCACGTACGTCGTCGAGCTCAACAGATCTTCCGTGACCATCGACGGCCAGCGACTGGAAACGCATTGGGCGGCGGTGCCCGGCATGCCGCTCTATCACCTCCTGTTGCAGGGCGAGTCGTGGACCGTCGCGGCGCAGACCCTGGAGGCGGGGGTGAGGGGGGGCGGCCCGGGCCGCTGGGCGCTGAGCGCAGCGGGCGAGCGCCTGGAGGTCGAGGTGCAGGACGAGCGCGGCCGCCAGATCGCCGCGCTGACCGGCCGCGATCGCACTCCGGCCGCGGCCGGGGGTGTCGTCAAAGCGCCGATGCCCGGGCTGGTGGTGCGCGTACTGGTGAGCGAGGGCCAGCTGGTCGCCGCCGGGGCCGGCGTCGTGGTCGTCGAAGCGATGAAAATGGAAAACGAGCTGCGCGCGCCCCATGCGGGCGTGGTGAGCGCGGTGCACGTGGCGGCGGGGGACCGCGTGGAGAAGGGCGCGCCGCTCGTCACGTTCGCGGAACCCCAGAGTTGACAGGCCTTTACGCCCCTGGTATAGTTCGCGTCTGCCAAAACCCAGAGTCGACGACGGCATGAAGACGTACACGCAGAAGACCGCGGAGATCGAGCGGCGTTGGTGGGTGGTCGATGCGGCGGAGCAGCCGCTCGGCCGGCTCGCCAGCCGTGTCGCGCAGATACTGCGCGGCAAGCACAAGCCGACGTTTACGCCGCACCTCAACGGCGGCGACTGCGTCATCGTCGTGAATGCCGCGCGGGTCAAGCTGACCGGCCGCAAGATGGAGCAGAAGCGTTATTTCCGGCACACCGGATACATGGGGCACGAGCGGTTCACGCCCGTCCGGAAGGTGCTCGCCCGGCATCCGGAGCGGATCATCGAGAAGGCGGTGTGGGGGATGTTGCCCAAGACGACGTTGTCGCGCCAGCACGTGAAGCAGATGCTGAAGGTGTACGCGGGGCCGGAGCATCCGCACGCGGCCCAGCAACCGACCGCGCTGGCGATGGCGGAGGCCGGATGACGACCGCTGCCACGCCGGAGCTGCGCTGGCACGCGATCGGCCGCCGCAAGCTGGGGATCGCGCGCGTGTATCTCACCCCGGGCTCGGGGAAGTGGAACGTCAACGGCCGGACGCTGGGCGATTACTTCCCGCGGCCGTCGCTGGTGACGCACATCCAGCAGCCGTTCACGGCGACCGACACGCTCGGCGCCTTCGACGTGCGGGCGCGGGTGAACGGCGGCGGGGTCACGGGTCAGGCGGGCGCGCTGCGGCTCGGCATCGCGCGGGCGCTGGTGCTCGCCGACGACCGACACCGCAAGAAGCTGCGCGAGCAGGGCCTGCTGACGCGCGATCCGCGCGCCGTCGAGCGCAAGAAGCCCGGCCGGGCGGG
>JBOHSP010000379.1:0-3021 GCA_050733275.1 Gemmatimonadales bacterium | reverse complement strand
ACGCCGAGCCGGGCGCCCAGCAACGCCGCCAAGCCGGTCCCCGCCGCATGCGCCGCGAGATCCCAGGCGGCGGTCTCCACACCTGCGCGCGCGAACCAGTTGCCGCGCACGTCCTCACGCAAAACGTGGTCGACATCTTCGGGCGTCGCAAAGTCGCGGCCCACGACCCGCGGCAGCAGCACCCGCGCGATCAGATCGCGCGCGCTGGGGAGCGTCTCCTCGGAGTAGAAAGGCAGGTCGAACGGCGGCGACTCGCCGTAGCCAACGTGCCCCCCATCGTCGCGCAGCTCGACGACGATCGAGCGGCGCTCCGCGATCGTGCCGCCAGAGATGACGAACGGCTCGACGAGAGGCAGCACCAGCTCGAACAGCTCAGCGCGGGCGATGCGCATTCGCGAGCGCGCAGACGTCGAGGAAATGCAGCGCCCCATCGCGCCGAGCCACCAGACCGGCGCCCTCGAGCTCGAGCATGCCGGCGATCAGGCCATCGCTGGGGTGGAACACCAGGGCGTGCAACGCGCGCTGGGTGCGCGAGCCCTGCGTCGCCGGGTACTCCTCGAGTGGCAACTGAAAAAACGTGTGCAGCTGGACGACCGTGCAGCCGCGACGCGCGTATTCGAGAATCATGCGGCCCGAGCCGATATCGCCGGTGCCGCAGAGGCGGATGGGCGGGAACCCCGGGCTGACGCCCGGACGGCCGGACGGCCGGACGGCCAGAAAAGTAGCCAGGACACTCAGATTGCGGTCGCTCAATTCCGGTCCGCCGTATGCGACCCCACGTTCCGCATCAAATAACCGGTTGAACACCACGAGCGCGTCGGCTCCGCCTTCGACGGCCGCCGCGATCATCTCGATCTGGAATGCATCGTCGAACCGCGCGTTCATGAGTTTCATCGCCAGCCGCACGTCGGCGTGGGCCCGGATGTGGCCGGGCGCCTCACGCAGCCAGCGCAGGATCTGCTCGCGCTCACCCGCCAGCTCATCGCCGGCCAGCGTAGGCGAGAAGTCCTGCTCGAGGAGTAGCGGCGGGTCGCCCCAGGCGCTCGCCAGCGCCTCCGTGGTGTAGGCGTACTCGCCATCGCGGAACGGCTCATCGAGCCGGGGCAAGTGCAACTTCGCTGAGGGGACGACGAGCAGGCGGCCCGCCCGCGTCAGGTCGCGGCCCGCGCGCAGCAGCGCGACATAGTCCTCGAGCGAGCGATCCCATCCCCTCCCTTTCCACGTCACCGTCCAGCCGCCGCCGCGCCGCTCGACGGTCATGCGGGTCTCGTGGATCGCCCACGCCGCCATCATCTGCGTGCCGGCGGCATCCTGCGCGATGACAGTCTTCAGGATCGCGAAGGCGAGCCCGGCCTCCGCATCAGTTTCGAGCTGACCCTGGTTGAGCGATAGTTGCCCCGAGCCTTTGCCGATGGGATGCGGCAGTGAGACACCGAGGTACTCCGCCGTGAGGTCGATGCCGTACGTCTCGCGCACGTGGACCGGAAAGTCGCGCGGCCATTCGCGCCGGAACCGCTCGAAGTCGCGCTCGAGGCGGCGGGCCGCGGGCTCCGTCACTGGGCAAAGCGAGACAGCCGGAATTCCGGATTGGGCGCCTCGTCCGACACGACGAGTCGCGCGACGAGCTCGCCCAGTGCGGGGCCGTGCTTGAACCCGTGCCCCGACCCACCGCCAACGAGCCACACGTTCGCCGCCGCGGGATGGTGGTCCACGATGAAATGCTCGTCGGGCGTGTTCTCGTACTGGCAGACCCGCGCTTCGAGCAGCGGCGCGCCCGCGAGACCGGGGAACCGGAAGGCGAGATACTCCCGCGCAATCCGCAGCGCTTCCGGCGTGGGCACGCGTTCGCCCCCGGTGGGATCGAACACCGGGCCGCGCGTATCGTCCGCGACCTTGAACCCGCGCCACGCATTGCCGGGGATGCCGTACATGAATCGCGCGCCGTGATCCGCCCAGACCGGCAGGGCGTCTTCCGTGAAGCGGCGATCGCCGGGCGGCGTGCCGAAGAAGAACACCTCCTGGCGGGTGGCGCGCACCCGGTCGCCGATCACGTCCGGGAACAGCGATCCCAGCCACGGACCGCAGGCGAACACGAAGCGGTCAGCCGCGAGGCTGGAGCCATCCGCCAGCATCACCGCGGCGAGCTCGCCGCGCCGCGAGGGGTCCACCGGGCGAACGGCCATCTGCCGATACTCGCCGCCTTCGGCGAGGAACCCCTCGAGCACGGCCGCGCAGGCCTGTCGCGCCGTCAGGTAGCCGCCGTCGCGCTCCAGGATGGCCCACCGGATGCCTGCGCCGTTGATCTGCGGGTAGCGCCGCGCCAGGTCGGCCGCCGTGAGCTCCTCGAACGCCACCTTGGCGTCCCGCAGCAGCGGCAGCGCCGCCCGCTCGTACTCGTCGTCGCTCTGCGCCAGCCACAGCACGCCGCTGCCGTGGAACAGCCGCCGGCGCCAGCGCTCCTCGTGTTCCTTCCAGAGCGTCAGAGCGCGCACCGCCAGGCGCGTGTAGATGTCGCGCGGCCCGTAGGTCGCGCGGATCACCCGCGTCTCGCCGCCCGAGCTGGCGCGCGCGTTGCCGGGTCCCCAGGCGTCGAGCAGCGTGACGCGAACGCCCCGGCGCCGCAAATAGAGCGCGATCCACCCGCCAAACGCCCCGGCGCCGATCACCGCTACGTGCGGTTGTTTGCGCATCAGTCCCCCTTCCCCTCCCACGCGTCTCGTGCGCGGCCACGGCAGCCAGGCGAATGCGGCGGCGGCCCACGACGCGAGAAACGACCGCCGAGGAAGACGCATCAGCGCACCGCGACGCGCCCGCCGCGCAGCGCCCGCACGGCCCGCTCGACGGCCTCGCGTTCTGCCGCCGGGAGCCCCGGTCCCCACGGGTCGTCGCAGCAGTCGTCCGGAATCACGCCGTCGGCTGCCAGGGACCAGAGCATGCGGCGGACGTACCCTTCCATCGGCTCGACAAATGTGACCTGCGAGAAGGCGTCGAACTGCGCAGAGAGGCGCAAAAACGCGCGGT
>JBOHSP010000378.1:0-8121 GCA_050733275.1 Gemmatimonadales bacterium | reverse complement strand
CCCCTGCCCCGACCTCCGCGCCCGCCCCGCCGGCCCCGCGAGTCGCGGTCCCGGGAGGGCGCCTGCTCGGCCGACGCGGCCGCGAGCGTGGGTTGCGCCGGCGCGCCTTCGACTTGAGGGCCGAGCGCGATCTCGTACTGCCCGTTGTCGAGCCGGCTGAGCAGGATCAGCCCGCGATGCGCCGCCTCGACCACGAACTTGCTGAAACGCGAGAACCCCGCGTCCTTCTCGTCGAAGTTGGGGTCGATCTCCTGCATCACCTGCTTCAACCGGTCCGAGCGCATCACGTCGTTGTGGGCCGTCATCTGCTTCACGGCCTCGACCGTCAGCTCCCAGGGATCGCGCTTCACGTACTCGACGTCGCTCGCCTTCGTGAAGCCGGCCAGCTCGTTGTACGAGTAGTACTCGTCGCAGTTCTGGATGAGCAGGTCGCTCGAGGACTCCCGGATGCCCACGCCGATGACGTACTTTCCGTATTCCTTGAGCTTGAGCACCAGCGAGGAGAAGTCGGAGTCGCCCGAGAGCAGGATGAACGTGCCGATCTCGGGCCGCGTGAACACGAGCTCGAGGGCGTCGATCGCGAGCCGGATGTCGGTCGCGTTCTTCTTGTTGGCGCCGTGCGCCGGGGCGAAGATCAGATCGATCGACGACTCGGAGAGCGGCACGATATACTGCGGATAGCGCCGCCAATCGGCATACGCGCGCTGCACGGCGACCTTGCCGCGGATGATCTCCGACTGTAACAGGCGCTTCAGCTCGGTCTGCAGATCGGAGCGAATCGCCATGGTGACATTGTCGAAGTCGATCATCAGGGCCGCGTTGGGCGCGTGGGCAGGGGGTTCTTTGTGAATGGGGCGCGTCAGGTGACTGTGTTGCTGCGGTGTCATAGACTTGAGTTCCAGGTCTGAGCCGGCACACCCGCTGGTCGCAACGCCCGGCGCCGTCGAAACGGGACCAGGAGCATGGCGACGGCGCGAAGCTGCCGCGTCAGACGTTTGGTAGTGGCGAATGTTCGCCGTAATTGTGACTGGCGGGCGATTCTGGGAGGGTCGCCGGTCGCACCATGGCGCGCCCGAACGCGTCGTCCCGACCCGATGCCGGGGACGGCCAGCGCCGCCTGGTGATCCAACCCCTCGCCTACGTTGCCGCCAGATTCATGAACCCTTGAAAATAAACAACTTGCGCCCCAAAACACCAGTACCCACCATACCTTCGTGCGCACTCCCGCTCTGAGCACCCTCGCATTCTGCCTAGCGCTGCCCCCAGCCGGGCTGTCCGGCCAGGGCCGCGACGTCTGCGCCCGCGACTCCTCACGTCTCACGCCGTCGGCCGACCTGTACTGCATCGACCTGGTCCCCGCTCCCGACTTTCCCGAGCTCCGCGGGGCGGTCGAGCTGCGGCGCGTGCCGACGCCGTTCGGCGTCGCGGTGACGGACGACGGCCGGCACATCTGGGACCTCCGCATCACGCTGAGCGGGCTCGCGCCGCACCAGACGTACGTCGCCTGGGTGACGACGCCGGTGTTCGACCGCACGATCCGCCTCGGCGAGGTGCGGAACGGGACGCTGCACGCGGGGCGCGTGGCGCTCAACACGTTCGTGCTGTTGATCAGCGCCGAGCGCTCGGCCGACGTGGCCATCCGCGAGGGGCGCATCGTGTTGCGCGGGATGTCGGCCGCGGCGCTGCTGCGGCCGCACGATTTCACGGTGCTGCCACTCCGGTCGCCGCCGGCCGCCCACGCCCACGACGACGCGCCCGCCGACGGCTGGCGCCCGCCCCCGATGCATCCCGACGTTCCCGTCATGATTCCGGGCCTCGAGGTGCTGCGTCCCGACGTGGCGCCGTTCCGGCCGGGCGCCGGCGTGGATCCCGCCGGGCTGCCGCGCGCGCGTCCCCGCGAAGTGATCGCGCTCGCGAGCGGCGACTCGCTCGCGCTCGAGGCCGGGCTGGTGCGCCGCAGCGTCGCGGGCCGCGACTTCGTGGCCTACGGGTTCAACGGGCAATGGCCGGGGCCGCTGATCCGCGTGGACCGTGCAGCCACGATCGTCGTCAACTTCACCAACCGGCTGCACCAGCCGACCACGGTGCACTGGCACGGCATCCGGCTGGACAACCGCTTCGACGGCGTGCCGCACGTGACCCAGGACCTGGTGCCGCCGGGCGGCTCGTTCCGCTACGTGGTCCGCTTTCCCGACGCCGGCATCTACTGGTACCATCCCCACCACCGCGAGGACATCCAGCAGGACCTCGGCCTCTACGGCAATCTCTTCGTCCGCTCGCCCGATCCCGCGTTCTTCGGGCCCGCGCACCGCGAGGAAGTGCTGATGCTCGACGACTTTCTGATCGCCGAGGGGGAGCCGCTGCCCTACGGCACCGAGGCGACGAGCCATGCGCTGATGGGCCGCTTCGGCAACGTGCTCCTGGTGAACGGCGAGCCGAGCTACCGGCTGGACGTGCGGCGGGGCGAAGTGGTGCGATTTTACTTCACGAACGCCGCGAATACCCGGCCGTTCAACCTGTCGATCGACGGCGCGCGGCTGAAGCTGGTGGGCGGGGACGTGGGGAAGCTCGAGCGCGAGGAATGGGTGGAAAGCATCGTCCTCGCGCCCGCCGAGCGGTGGATCGTGGACGCGCGGTTCGAGCGCCCCGGCACCCTGCCGATCGTCAATCGCGTGCAGGCGATCGATCACGCCCGCGGCGCGTTCTTCGCCGAGGTGGATACGCTCGGCATCGTGGTCGTCGCGCAACAGGCCGCCGAGCCCGACCTCAGCCGGTCGTTCAACGTGCTCCGCACCAATCGCGACGTAATCCGTGACATCGACCGCTACCGGCCGTTGTTCGACGGCCCCCCGGCCAAGGAGCTGGTCCTGACGTTGCGCGCCGACTCGCTCCCGTTCGGACTCGTGCAGGTGATGCGGCTCGACACCGCGTACGTGAACCCGGTGGAGTGGAGCGGCACGATGCCGATGATGGACTGGCTCAGCACCGGGCGGGACGTCGAATGGCTGCTGCGCGAGCCGCGCAGCGGCCGCGAGAACATGGACATCGGCTGGACGTTCCGGCAGGGGGATGTCGTGCGCCTGCGGCTGGGCAACGACCGCCATACCCTGCATCCCATGGCGCACCCCATCCACATCCACGGCCAGCGCTTCCTCGTGCTGGCGCAGAACGGGATCGCGAGCGAGAATCTCGTGTGGAAGGACACGTTCTTGCTGCCGGTCGGCTGGACCGCTGATCTCCTCGTGGAGATGAGCAATCCCGGCCGGTGGATGCTGCACTGTCACATCGCCGAGCATCTGGAGGCGGGGATGCACACGGTCTTCACCGTAACGCCACGGGGGAATCGATGAGACGGTTGAACGGTCGGACAGTCGCACTGACGGGCATCCTGGCGGCGTTCGCGAGCGCGCTGGCCGCGCAGAACGGGGCGACGCTGTCGCAGACCACGCGCGGGTTCGTGAATGTGGACGCGCCGGTCGTCGCGCTGACGCACGTGCAGCTGGTGGACGGCACGGGCGCCGCGCCGGCGGACGATCAGACCGTGATTCTCCGGGACGGCCGCATCGCGGCGGTGGGGCCGGCGCGCTCGGTGCGCGTGCCGCAGGGCGCCCAGGTGCTCGATCTCAGCGGCCACACGGTCCTGCCCGGTTTCGTGGGGCTGCACAATCACACGTTCTACACGACCAGCGCGCGCAGCATCCAGATCAGTACCAGCGCGCCGCGGCTGTATCTCGCGGCCGGCGTGACCACGATCCGCACGACGGGCAGCATGTCGCCGTATGCGGAGCTCAACCTGAAGCGCGCGATCGACGCGGGGGAGGTGCCGGGCCCGCACATGTACGTCACGGGTCCGTACATCACCGGTGAGGCGGGCAGCGGGATGGCGTCGGCGCTGACGCCGGAACAGGCGCGCCGGCTCGTCGCGTACTGGGCCGAAGAGGGCGTGAGCTGGATCAAGTTCTATACGACGATCAGCCGGGCCGCGATGGGGGCGGCGATCGACGAGGCGCACCAGCACGGCGTGAAGACCACGGGCCACCTCTGCTCCGTCACCTTCCGCGAAGCGGTCGCCCTGGGCATCGACAATCTCGAGCACGGACTATTCGTCGACACCGACTTCGATCCCGACAAGCAGCCCGACCGGTGCGCCCCGGGCGCGATGGCCAAGCTCGCGGACCTCGATCTCGCGAGCGAGCCGGTGCGGCAGACCATTCGCGCGATGACGGCGCGCAACGTCGCCATGACCTCGACGCTGGCGGTGTTCGAGCTGTTCGTCCGCAACCGGCCGCCGCTCGAGCAGCGGGTGCTCGATGCGATGGCGCCCGATGTGCGCGCCGAATACCTGCAGTCGCGCACGCGCCTCGCGGAGCCGGGTTCGTTCGGCGTGTCACCCGAGGTGTTCCGCAAAGCCCAGGCCTTCGACGTGGCGTTCGTCCGGGCCGGCGGCCTGCTCGCCGCCGGCGTCGACCCGACCGGCAACGGCGGCGCGCTGCCGGGCTACGGCGACCAGCGCAATTACGAGCTGCTGATCGAGGCGGGCTTCACGCCGGTGGAAGCGATTCAGATCGTCAGCGCGAACGGCGCGAAGGTGCTGGGTGGCGCCGAGGAGTTCGGCACGATCGCCGCGGGCAAGCGGGCCGACCTGATCGTGATCCGCGGCGACCCGATCGCGCGCCCCGCCGAGATCCGCAACGTGGTCACCGTGTTCAAGGACGGCGTGGGCTACGACTCGGCGAAGCTGATCGAGTCGGTGCAGGGGCTCGTGGGGGTGCGATAGGACCTACGTGGCCTCGAAAATCCGGCGGAAATCCACCGGCTCGCCCGCCATGACGAGCGCGGTCGCCGGGAAGGCGTCGGTGTTGCGCAGCAGTCCCTCGTAATAGACGCTGTACCCGTCGGCCGACTCGTCCTCGCGCGGTGGCCGCATCCCGAGAAACACCAGGTCGGCGCCGGCCGAGGACTGCCGGATCACGTTAAAGCGATCGGCCGCGCCCCGCGCCAGCACCGCGGTCGTGGCCGTCACCCGCGCTTCCCGGAGGAACTGCTGCAGCCGCGCCTCCACGTCGGCCGCTTCCTCCTCCCGCTCCACGATCGACTTGACGCACAACGTCGCGCCACGCCAGTCGGCGCTGCGCCGCAGCAGGATGGCGACCGCGAGCATGAATGCCGCCTGCGGCGAGCCGTCGGTCCACCACAGATCGACGCGCCGCCGGCGCCCCTCGCCCCCGGCGGTCTCGGCCTGCTCGCGCACGATTACGAGGTTGCGGTGCGAGCGGTTGATGAGCTGGATCAGGCCCGAGAACTCGACGAAGCTCGACGGGTTCTCCGTTTCGCCGATCAGAATGGTGTTTGGCGTGATCGGCCCGAAGCCGTACGCCCGGATCATGGTCGCGGCGCCCTCGAAGGGATCCGCCGCCGGCAGCGTATGAATGAACGCGGGTACGTTGCGCTTGTCGAGATAGCTGCGGATGCTCTCGGTGATCTGCCCGACGCGCTGCGACGTCCAGTTTCGGTCCGAGACGAACGTGGCCACCGTCAGGAAACTGCGGCCTTGCGCGATCGCATCGGCCAGCTCGATCAGGTACCAGCGCGCCGAGGGCACGCCGCTGAACACCAGCAGGTTGGGCTTCCAGGTGCGCTCGTCGTGGCGGCGGCCCTGCATGCGGTAGAGGATCACGCGCGTCACGAACATCATGAACGCCAGCCGCATGTCCCCCCAGCGCGCCCGCATGCTGCGGCGCTTCATCGCCGAATAGATCCCGCCGCAGGTCAGCGCCGCGATGATCGTCGCGCCCGGCGCGATCATCAGCATGACGCCGAGGCAGCCCGCGAATCCTGCGAGGGACAGCCCCGCCGGCACGCGGAACTGCGGACGCCACGCGGGATTCGAGATCAGCTCCTCGAACCCTGCCGACAGGTTCAGCACGCCGTACGACGTGAGAAAGAACATCGCCAGGATCGGCGCGATGGCGTTGAGATCGCCCAACAGGATGCCGGTCAGGCCGATGGCGAACGACAGGATCGTCGCGAGTCGCGGATCGTTGAAGCGCCCGTAGCCGCGGCCCAGGAACTCGGGGACCACGCGGTCCCGGGCCAGCGCCTGCAGCGTGCGCGGCGCGCCGAGCAGCGAGCCCACCGCGCTCGACAGCGACGCGGCCCACACCCCCACCAGCAGGGCCGGCCCCCACCGGGCCGTCTTCTGCATCACCAGGGGGTCGCTGATCAGGACCGCGTCGGGCACGCCCTGGCGATGCAGCACGATGGGGATCGCCAGGTAGATCGCGTAGCCCGTCAACACGGCCAGCATCGTCCCCAGCGGCAGGGCGCGGGCGGGGTTCTTGAGGTCGCCCGACATCGCGATGCCCGCCTCGATCCCGGTGACCGCGGGAAAGAAGACCGCGAAGACGGGCCAGAACGACAGGGTGCGGACGGCCTCGGCCGGCGCCGCGGCTGGCTCGAGCGGCGCGCCGAGCAGGAACGACACGAGTGACAGCGCGATCGCCCCCATGATCACGAACTGGGTCCGCAGGGCGAGGTCGGCGGAGACGTACACGACTGCGGCCAGCACCGCCAGCGTCGTGACGCCCACCGCGGTGGGATGCAGGAACGGGAATGTCAGCGCCAGCGACTCGCTGAATCCGACCACGTAGAACGAGATGCCGAGCGCCTGTGCGAGGTAGAGCGGCAGCCCGATGGCCGCGCCGACCTCGAGGCCGAGCGATCGGGAGATGATGTAATACGCGCCGCCGCCCCCGACCTTCATGTTGGTCGCGAGGGCGGCGAGCGACAGCCCGGTGAGAAACGTGATGGCGCTGGCGAGCGTGACGATGAGGAGCGTCGCGGCGAGCCCGACGTTCCCCAACACCCACCCCAGCCGCAGGTACATCACCACGCCGAGAATCGTGAGAATGCTCGGCGTGAACACGCCCTTGAACCAGCCGAACCCGTAGCCGCCCCGCGCCTGATCGGCTTCGGGGCGCTCGCGGGCGAGGGGTGTTTCCGGCAGCGTGGTCTGCGTCAACGGGGAACCTCGTTCATCTCCGGAACACCCGTACGTAATCGATCACGAGGCTCGCCGGGAGGATCGCGTCGGAGGCGGGGTCGCCGTCAAAGTGCCCGCCCACCGCGAGATTCAAGATCATGAAGAACGGCTGGTGGAGAATCGACCGGCCAGAGCGCTCCAACTCGCCGCGAGAGACCGTGTAATGCGGCGCGCCGTCGACGTAAAACCGTGCGATCAGTGAATCCCACTCGACGGCGAATATATGAAACTCATCGGCAAACCGCCCGTGCTGCAGTGTGTGGCGGTGCGCGAACGGCGTGTTGCCGGAGTAGCCCGGCCCGTGCACCGCCGAGCTCGTCGCGGTCGGCGTGCTGCCGCGATACTCCATCACGTCCAGCTCGCCGCAGGCGGGCCAGGGCGTCTCGGGGTAGCCGGCGCCCAGCATCCAGAACGCGGGCCACAGCCCCTGACCGGCGGGAAGCTTGATCCGGGCCTCCACTCGGCTGCCCGGAGGCAGGGCGAGCGTGCCGCGCGTCGTGATTTTCGCGGAGGTGTAGCGGCACGGGCCGTAATAGCACGCGAGCCCGGGCGGCGCCTGGCGGGCGGTGATCACGAGGTGGCCACGCCCGTCCAGCGCGACGTTCTCGGCGGCGCTCGTGTAATACTGCTTCTCGTTGTTGCCCCAGCCGCAGATCCCGGCCGCGCATCCGTCGGCCGTGTCGTGGCGCCACGTCAGGCTGTCGACACGCGCACCGGCGGGGCCGTCGAACTCGTCGCTCCACACCAGCTCCCGGGCGCCGTCCGCCGCCGGGCGGGACGGGACGGCGCCCGCGCAGGCGAGCGCGGCGGCGACCAGCGTCCATCTCCTCGCGAGCATCGTGCCGCCCCGGCAGCTAGCGGCGCTGCGCCGCCAGGCTCCGGTAGACGAATGCCACGAACTGGTCGGGCTTCACGAACCCACTTCCCCACCGGGCGTCGAACTCCGCCGTGGGGCGGGTCGCCACGATCTGCGCGAGCGTCCGGCCCCCCGCGATCCCGCCGCGCACGCGGTCCCGCACCGTGCCCAGCATCGCGCGGTACTCGCGCACCGCGGCGCGGTCGCTGAGCGCGCCGTGGCC
>JBOHSP010000377.1:0-8287 GCA_050733275.1 Gemmatimonadales bacterium | reverse complement strand
CCCCGGAGCCCGTCGAGCGCGGGGCGGCCGCGGCGCCGACGCCGGCCCCGTCTCTCGTCCCCCCCGTCCATCCCCCTCCGGCTCCGCCGGCGGCGCCGTCTGTCGACGACCCGTTGTACGCCGCCGCGCGGGAGGCGAGCGAGCGCGGAGATACGGACCGGGCGGCCGCCGCCTACCGCGAGCTGCTGGGCAAGGACCCGCGGCACGTCAAAGCGCGCAACAACCTGGCGCTCATCCTCGACGCCCGCGGCGACCGCGACGGCGCGCTGGCGGAGCTCGATCGCGCGCTCGAGGCCGACCCCGACAATCCCGCCCTGCTGGTGAACCGGGCGGCAGTGCTCGGCGCCACCCTCCGCTATGCGGCGGCGCAGCAGGACCTGCAGCGCGTGCTCAACGACGATCCCGACAACGTCGAAGCGCTGTTCAATCTCGGCATCGTGCTGACGCGCCGCGGCCTGTGGCGCGAGGGCATCGACCGGCTCAAGCGCGCCGTGGAGATCGATCCGGCGCGCGCGCCCGCCTGGTACTACCTCGGCGAGGGGTTGAACCACGTGGACGATCTCACGGGCGCGCTCGCCGCGTACGAGCGCGCGGTCGAGCTCCAGCCCGCCAACCCCAAGGCGCTCTACGGGATCGGCAAGGTGCTGGACCGCCTCAACCGGCCCGACGAAGCCACGACGATGTACCGCCGCTCCCGGGAAGTCGCCGGGAGGTGATCTGCGTGGTCGTCGACGATCTGGCGTCGCTGCGCGCCGATGCGATCGTCCGTCCCGCGACCACCCGCCTCGATCCGACCGCTGCCGCCCTGCGCCGCCTCGAGTCCGTGGGGGGCGACGAGTTCCAGCGCCATCTGCGCCTCAGCCGCGAGCTGCCCGTCGGCGCCGCGGTGGTGACCGCGGCGGGCGGGGACCTGCCGGCCGACTTCGTCATCCACGCCGTGATCCGCAGCGAGACCGAGCCCGTGACGAAGGACGGCGTCGCGCGCGCGTGGCGCGCGGCGCTGCACCAGGCGCAGGAGTGGCAGTTCGCGCACGTCACGGCGCCGCCGCTCGGCACCGGGGCGGGCAATCTCGCACTGGAGGACGCCGCCACGATCATGGCGACGATTCTCTCGCAGCACGGCGCGTCCTGGCCGGCCGACGTCACCTTCGTCGTCGAGCGGGACGAGGACCGCGCGGCCTTCGAGGCCGCGCTGCGGAGTCCCGCATGACGCGGCGACACTGGGCGATCGGCATCCTCACCGCCTGGCTGCTGTCGCTCGGCTGGCTCGTGAAGCGCGAGGTGTTCCAGTCGACCAGCGCGCGCATCGCCGAAGCCGCGCTGGCGGTGCCGCCCGGCGCGCTGTTCTACCGTCTCGACATCGGCGGCCAGCAGGCCGGCTTCGTATCGAGCACGCTGGATACGCTGGGCGATTCCATCAGGCTCGCGGACGTGTACGTCCTCGATGTGGCGGCCCTGGGACGGCTGCACCGCACCAGCGCGCGGAGCGTGGCGATCCTCTCGCGCACCCTGCGGCTGCGGCACGTCACGGTGACGTTCGACGGCGACATCGGCCGCTTCGACGCGCACGGCCGGGTGCTGGGCGACTCGATCCTGCGCGTGGCGATCGTGTCCGACGGCGACTCCCAGGTCACGCGCATGCGGCTGTCCGGCCCGATCACGCTGCCCACGCTCCTGCCGCTGCGCCTCGCGTTCGGCGGCGAGCTGGAGGAGGGCCGCACCTACACCGCGCGCCTGTTCGACCCGCTGCTGCTCGCCAGCCGGGACCTCATGGTGCGCGTCGCCGCCGAGTCCACGCTGATCGTGGCCGACAGTGCGGACCTCGACTCCACGACCATGGTGTGGCTGCCCGAGCTGTTCGACACGGTGCGCGCGTTCCGGATCGACCAGACCCTGCACGGCGTGCCGCTGAGTCACTGGATCGACGCGCAGGGCCGCCTGGTGCGGGCATCGAACGCGATGGGGTTCGCCATGGAGCGGTCCGCCTTCGAAATCGCCTATGAAAACTTCCGCCGCCGCGACACGGCCCGCGTGGCGCGGGCCAGCGTGTTGCCGCCGCCCCCCGGGCACGGCGAGATCGTGCCGCTGACCGCCGTCGCCGCGGGGGTGCGCGACCTGCCGCCCTCGGGACCGCCCCGCGACCGCCTGCGCCTGCGCGTCTCGGGGGTGGACCGCGCCGTGCTCGCGCAGTGGACCGACAACGGCGGGCGGGGCCGGCGGCGGCAGTCCGTCCGGGGCGACACGCTCGAGATCGTCCGGGAGGGCGCGGGGCAGGCGCGGGCGACGCCGTATCGACTCCCGGCGCCCGACACCGGCGCACTGGCGCCGTGGCTCCAGCCCGAGCCGCTGATCCAGAGCCGCGATCCGCGGATCGCCGCGCAGGCTCGGCTCATCCTGAACGGCCGGCGCGAGCGCGATCCGGCGCGCGCCGCCGAACGCCTCGCCCGCTGGGTCCACGGCCACGTGCGCGGCGGGCCACCCCCGGCGGCGGGGGCGCCGCCCGTCGTGCCCAGCGCGTACAATGTGCTGGAGCGCGGCGAGGGAGACTGTAACGCCGCAGCCACACTGTACGTCGCGCTCGCGCGCGCGGCGGGCCTGCCGGCGCGCACGGTGAGCGGGCTCATCTACCTGGACGGCCGGTTTTACTATCATGCCTGGGCCGAGGTCCACCTCGCCGACTGGGTCGCGGTGGATCCCGCGTTCGGACAGTACCCCGCCGACGCGTCCCACGTGCGCCTCGTCATCGGCGGGCTGGCGCGCCACGCGGAGCTCGTGCCCATCCTCGGCCGGCTTACGCTCGAGGTCCTATGATTCGCCTGGAGAACCTGACGAAGCTCTACGGCAGCTTCGTGGCGGTGGACGACATCACGATGGAGGTGCCGCGCGGCGTGTTATACGGCTGCCTGGGCCCCAACGGCGCCGGCAAGACCACGACGCTGCGCATGATCGCCGGCATTCTGCGTCCCACCCAGGGGCGCGTGCTGCTCGGCGGCGACGACGTCCACGGCGACCCGCTGGCGGCCAAGATGCGGCTGGGATTCATCCCCGACCGGCCGTTCGTCTACGACAAGCTCACGGGCGCGGAGTTTCTGCGCTTCGTGGCGGGCCTCTACGGGCAAGAGGGCGACGCCGTCGAGCGGCGCATCGCTGAGCTGCTCGAGGTGTTCGAGCTGACGAGCTGGAAGGACGAGCTGATCGAAGCCTACAGCCACGGCATGCGCCAGAAGCTGATCATCTCGAGCGCGCTGATCCACCGGCCGGAATGCATCGTCGTCGACGAGCCCATGGTCGGGCTCGATCCCAAGGCCGCCCGGCTGCTCAAGGACATTTTCCGCCAGTTCGTCGGTCGCGGCGGGACGGTGCTGATGAGCACGCATACCCTCGAAGTGGCCGAGGCGATGTGCGACCAGATCGCGATCATCCAGCACGGCCGGATCGTCGCGGCCGGCACGGTGGCCGACGTGCGGCGCCAGCACCAGGCCGGCGACGCCAGCCTCGAGGAGCTGTTCCTCAAGCTCACCGGGGGTGCGCAGGTCCGGGCCCTCGCCGAAGTGCTGGGAAGCGGAGACGGCGTGTGAAGCAACCCTCGCTGACGCACGTGCTCCAGCCCAAGTGGCGCACGGTGCTGCAGCGCCTGCGCGAAGAGCGCTCGCAGGGCGGCAGCGGCAAGCTCGTCATTCTGGCCGTCGTCGGCGGGCTGTTCTGGCTCGGCGTGTACGGCGTGCTGTTCCGGATCCTCCGGTATCTGCGGGGCGTGGAGGACCTGGGCGCTCTCATTCCGACCAAGATCCTCGGCCTCATCCTGCTGTCGTTCGTCGCCATTCTGGTGCTCTCGAACGTCATCACGGCGCTGTCGAGCTTCTTTCTGGCCAAGGACCTCGACCTGCTGGTGTCGGCGCCCGTGGACTGGCTGCGCATCTACCTCGCCAAGCTGGGCGAGACGCTGGTGCATTCCTCCTGGATGGTGGCGCTGATGATCGTGCCGATCCTCGCGGCCTTCGGCGTCGTGTACGGGGGCGGCCTGCTGTTCGCCGGCTTTGCCGTGGTGACGGTCGTGCCGATGCTGATCCTCCCCGCCGTCGTGGGATCGGCGACGACGCTGATCCTCGTCAACGTCTTCCCCGCCCGGCGCACGCGCGATTTGCTGTCGATCATCGCCCTCGGGGCCGCGGGCGGCGTGATCCTGCTGTTCCGGCTGATTCGTCCCGAGCAGCTCGCCCGGCCCGAGGGATTCCGCAATCTGCTCGACTTCCTCACGGTCCTGCGCACGCCCACCTCGCCGTTTTTGCCGAGCGAGTGGGCGACCGACGCGATCATGGGCTACCTGCGCAATGACCTCGATCCGTTCCCGCTGGTCCTGCTGTGGATCACGGCGGCCGCGTTCGTCACGCTCGGCGCGCTGCTGCATCGCGGGCTGTTCGCGCAAGGGTTCACCAAGGCGCAGGAAGGCGCCGAGCGGTTCATTCGTGGGGGGTTCTGGCGCTGGACGGTCGGGGGCGTGCTGCGGCCCCTGCCGGTCGCCAAGCGCGAGTTCGTCCTGAAGGACGTCAAGCTCTTCTTCCGCGACACGACGCAGTGGAGCCAGCTGATCCTGCTGGCCGTGCTGGTCGTGGTGTACCTGTTCAACATTCAGGCGCTGCCGCTGCGGCGCGGCGAGCCGGTGGGGTTCTTCTACGTGAACCTGGTGTCGTTTCTGAACCTGGGGCTCGCCGGATTCGTGCTCGCTTCGATCGCGGCCCGCTTCATCTTTCCGGCCGTGTCGCTCGAGGGGCGGCAGATGTGGCTGCTGCGCTCCTCGCCGCTCGACCTGCGCACGCTGCTGTGGTCCAAGTACTGGGTCGGCACGCTCCCGCTGCTCGTGCTGGGCCTGCTGCTGACCGGTCTCACGAATGTGCTGCTCGAGGTGTCGCCGTTCATGATGGCGGTGAGTCTCGCGACGATGGGCGCGCTCACGCTCGCGATCGGAGCGCTCGCGCTCGGGTTCGGGGCGCTGTACCCGCAGTT
Organism: Gemmatimonadales bacterium; assembly: GCA_050733275.1. Taxonomy (GTDB): domain Bacteria; phylum Gemmatimonadota; class Gemmatimonadetes; order Gemmatimonadales; family GWC2-71-9; genus 20CM-2-65-7. The sequence goes on along the minus strand of JBOHSP010000377.1, from coordinate 3,283 downwards.
CGAGACGGAGAACGCGGCGCAGATCCCCACGTCGTTCGGGGGGCTGGTGTTCATGATGGCGACGATCGCCCTGCTCGCCGGGGTGATCATCGCGCTGTGGCAGGCGGTGTACGCGTATGTCCGGGCCGTCTACGAGGGGCGGCCGGTGGTGGTCGATGCGTGGATGGGACTCTGGTTCGGCGTGGCCGCGCTGCTGTGCGCGGCGGCCACCGTCGTCCCCCTGCGTCTCGCCCGGCGCAAGATGGAGAGCTTCGAGTTCTAGACTAGCGCCAGCTGAAGCCCCCGACGAGCTGGAACATGTTGTCGTCGCCGAGGATGAACCGGGCCTCGACGTAGGGGCGCGTGCGGCCGCGGCGTCCTTCCAATCCCGTGAGCAGGTTGAGATTGGTATCGCCGGCGCTGGTGCCGCCCGCGCTGCGCCGCAGATAGTTGAGGCCCCCGCCCAGATACCAGGTCCCGAAGCGGGACGGGGGACGGTACTTGAGGTCGAAGTTGAGCGCCCACAGCGACCCGATATCGAGGAAGTAGTAATCGAAGGTCGGGTACAGATCGATGTCCCGCAGCAACGGCAGCGACAGCTGCGCCCCGAGGGCCAGCTCGTCGACGTCGAAGTTGTACCCGATGTGCGGGCCGAAGCGCAGCGTCGAGCCGCCGATGGCCGCCGGCCTGCGCCGCCGGCGCTGGGCATCGGCGGTGGAGGCAGCAAGCACGAACAGCAGCAGCACCAGGGTCACGCGCAGCCACAGGCGGTTCACGGACCTGCTCCTCTCGCGAAGGGTGCGAGACTGATAGGAAACCCGGTGCGAAAATGCAAGAGCGGCTAGGCCGCGACCCGAGCCCCGCAGTGATCGCAGTAGCGCGCGTCTGCGGCGAGCGCCGTCCCGCAGCGGATGCAGAACCCCGGAGCGGCGGCGAGGCGGCGGCCGCAGACGGAGCAGAACTCCGCATCGGATTCCGGGCGGGGACCATGGACTGGACAGGGTGCGCCGTGCGCGGCGCGCGGTGCGCGGGAAGGCGGTTCCGGCGCACGGTGCACGGCGGACGGCGCACTTTCCCGCAGGGCCGCCAGCGCCTCCGCCGTGTACTTCGCCTTCAGTGATTCGTAATCGGCGTCCGACAGCTTGCCCGTCGCGCGGTCGAACTCGATCTCCTTGAGGGCGCGCAGCGCGACGGCGCGCGGGCTGACATCCTCCTCGGAATCCGCGCCGTCTCCCGAATCCGCGTCGTCGGCCGCGGGCGGCCGCAGCACCGGGAGGATGACGAAGGAGACCGCGGCCGCCGCGAGCAGGATGCCCGCGATCAGCTCAACCATCGAGTCGCTCAAGCTCGCGCTGCAGGCGCTCGAGCTCGGCGGGGGACGCCGCGGCGGGGGATTCGGGCGGGAGCGACGCTGCCGCCTCCGCCTGCGCGGCGCGGGTCCAGCGCCGCAACGTGCGGACCAGGAAGGCCGCCGCGAGCAGCACCGCCGTCAGGGGCAGGAAGTAGCCGGCGAGATGGAAGCCGCGTTTGGGCGGAGCCATCAGCACGGCGACGCCGTATTGCGCTACGAAGGCATCCAGGATCTCCTGGCCGCTTTTGCCTTCTTCGGCGAGGGCCACCACCTGGCGGTGCAGCGCGGGGCTGTAGGTGCAGGTGAAGTCCGTGGTCCGGCAGGTGTAGATGTCCAGCGTGCACCCGCAACTGCATTTGAGCCGCTTCTCGATCGCCTGGATCGCGGCGTCGTTGTCGGCGGCGACCACCGGCGGGAGCGACCGTCCGGCGCGCGACGGGTCGAAGACGCGGCTGACTGCGCTGTCCGACTGGGAGGACTGTTGGACCATCGGACTGACGGACAGAAAGGCCCCCCCGATCGCCATCAAGAAGTCGCGGCGCGAACAGTCCGTCCGTCCGACCATCCGTCCGTCCGTCATTTTTTCGCCTCGAGCTTCACCGCATACCCCGCCTGGCCGCGGGTTCCGCCACCCCGCACCGGGATCGGACCGCCGCCCGGCCACAGCACGATGAGCCCGCCCAGCACGAGCACGAAACCGCCGAACCACACCCACCACACCAGGGGGTTGATCGTGAAACGGTACACCGCCCGCTCGGTGCCGCCCACCAGGCCGGCGAGGACGATGTACAGATCCTCACGGATCCCGCTCTTGATCCCGACCTCCGTGGACGGCTCGAACGTGGGATTGCCGAACGCATCGACGTGCTGGCGCTTCTCGGTCTTCAGGAGACCGACCCGCTCGCCGTCGCGCCGCACCTCGACCAGCCCGGCCGTCACCTCGCGATTGAGCGCGTTGTACTGCGAGATCCCGAGATGCGTGAACGTGTAGAGCTGCCCGTACGGGCTCCGGAGGGTGGCCGACTCGCCGGGGCGCAGCGTGGCCTGCGTCTCCGTCTTGAACGCCATCCCGGCGAAGGCGACGAACAACATCACGATGCCGGCGTGCACGATGTAGCCGCCGTAGCGGCGGCGGTTGCGGCCGACGAGGCGCAGCGTCGCGAGGGCGAGCGACTCGCCGTACTGGCGTGTCCGGGCGCGCGCGCCGCGCGCGAACTCCTGCACGATCGTCGCCATCACGAACCCGCCCAGCGTGATCGCCATGAGCGGGCCGAGATCCCGCATCCCGCCCACCAGCAGGATGAGGAACACGAACACGCCGGTGGTCGCCGGCACGACGAACTGCCGCCGCAGGTTCGGGACCGACGCGCGGCGCCAGGCGATCAGGGGACCGATGCCGGTCAGCGCGAGCAGCGCGAGCGCGAGGGGGATGTTCACCTGATTGAAGAACGGCGGGCCGACGGTGACTTTCGTCCCCTGAAGCCATTCCGAGAGGATCGGGTACAGGGTGCCCCACAGCACCGCGAACGCGATCCCGATGAACAGCAGGTTGTTGAACAGGAAGCTCGCCTCGCGGCTCACCATCGACTCGAGCCGCGCGTCCGCCTCGAGCAGCGGCAGGCGCGTGGCGTACAGCCAGAAGCTGAGCACCGCCGCCGCGATCAGGAACGCCAGGAAGAAATACCCGACGCTCGACTGCGTGAACGAGTGTACGCTCGCGATCACGCCGGACCGGGTGAGGAACGTGCCGAAGATCGACAGTAGCCACGCCCCGATGATGAGCGCGAGATTCCACTTCTTGAGCATGCCGCGCTTTTCCTGGACCATGACCGAATGGAGGAATGCGGTCATCGTGAGCCAGGGCAGCAGCGCCGCGTTCTCGACCGGGTCCCAGGCCCAGTAGCCCCCCCACCCCAGCTCGACATACGCCCACCACATCCCGATCAGCAGGCC
>JBOHSP010000376.1:0-23302 GCA_050733275.1 Gemmatimonadales bacterium | reverse complement strand
CCGGGGCCCCGGCGCCGGCGCCGCACCGTTTCCCAGAAGTAGGCCGGCGCGAGCAGCCGCTGCCCGCGCACCACGAAGCCGATCAGCAGGATCGCGATCCACAGGGCGTATGCGAGGCTCACCTCCTCGCGCAGGCCGGGTGAGAGGAACTGCACCACCCACAACACGAATAGCGCGGAGGCGTCGAACCAGTCGAATTCCATGTTCGCGAGCAGCACCGCGCCCAGAGCGGTCTGGAGCAGCGTCAGCACGATTTCCACCCGCTGCTCGGCATCGAAATGGAAGTCGGCCCACGCGCCCGTGTGGTGGTAATGCGAGAAGCCGTACACCAGCGGGATCATCGCGGCCAGCACCGTCCACTGGTTGATGTTGCTCGAGACCATGTTCATCAGGGCCATCGGGGCGTGGGTCACGCGCCGCGCCCACAGGAACGCGGACACCTTTTCGGGAAACTCCGACAGGAACGGCGCGACCCACTGGACCAGGACGAACTGGCTGACGCCCAGCACGGCGGCGAGCGCGAGCATCGACTCGAGGAAGGGGTGAGCGGTGACGTAGAGCAGGTAGCCGCCGGCCGCCAGCAAGCCGCCGATGGCCGCGTGCCGCCGCCAGCCGCGCTGGCGGTAGGCCCAGCGCGAGACGAACGGCGCGTCCCCCAGCTCCTCGACGTCGTGCGGCGGATTGCGCAGCAGCGCCCAGAGGTAGAGGCAGTAGAGCACGATCAGGACCACGGCGTCCACCCACGTCAACGACCGCTTCAGCAGGATGACGACGAAGTACAGCAGCGGCGGCAGCAGGCCGATGACTTCCGTGGCGTGCTCGGGGTGCAGCTTGATGGACGGCAGGCGCGCCTCGCTGCGCCGCCGCCCGAAGAAGGCGAACACGAAGTAGATCATCGGCCATCCCAGCCCGAGCAGCAGCCGGATCGCGCCGGTGAGGTTCGCGATCGCGAGGTGGGACCGCTCCGGATTGCCGCCTGCTTCCCACGCGATCACGGCCTCGACGGCGAATTCGGGAAGGGTTTGCAGCCACGCGAGAATGGCGAGCGCGAGGCCCTGGGAGATGAGGAACTGCGCGGCTTCCGCGCCCCAGGCGACCAGGAACGCGGAGAATAAAATACTGGGGAAGGTCCACAGCGCCGAGAGCGCGGAGCCTCCCGCCTGGATCGCGCCCGCGAGTAGCTTTAGGACCGGTCGCACGAGGGCCCCAAGTTAGCCGGGCCGAGGAGGGCGAACAAGCGATGCCGCGCTGTATAGTGACGCGACGCGTGCACTTCAACGCCGCCCACCGCCTCCATAATCCGCGCTTCAGCGACGCGGAGAACGAGCGGGTGTTCGGCGTGTGCAGCAACCCCAACTATCACGGACACAACTATAATCTCGACGTGTCGGTGGAAGGCGACATCGATCCGATGACGGGGTATGTGCTGGACATCGCGCGGCTCAAGGACATCGTGACCGACTGCCTGGTGCGGCATCTCGATCACAAGAACCTCAATCTCGACGTGCCGTGGTTCCGCGACGTAAACCCGACGGCGGAGAACATCGCCGTGGTCTGCTGGCGGGTGCTGGCGTCCGCGGTCGCGCCCGCGCGGCTCACGCGCATCCGGCTGTGGGAGACGGAGCGCAACTACGTCGATTACCGGGGGGAATGATCCGCTATGGCCCGTGACAAGCTCCCGTCGACCAGCCGGTCCAGCTTCCCCGCCGCGCCCGACGAACCGGCGGCCGTCCCTCTTCCCTTCGAGACGCTGGTGCACGACATGCTGGAGCACCTGGGCGAAGATCCGGCGCGCGAAGGGCTGCGCCAGACGCCGGCCCGGGTCGAGGCCTCGCTCCGCTGGCTCACGCGCGGCTACGGCTTGGTGGTCGAGGACGTAATCGGCGACGCGCTGTTCGAAGAAAAGCACGAGAGCATGATCTGCGTGCGGGACATCGAGATCTATTCGCTGTGCGAGCACCACCTGCTGCCGTTCTACGGCAAGGCGCACGTCGCCTACCTTCCCAACGGCCGCATCGTGGGACTCTCCAAGATCCCGCGCGTCGTCGAGATCTTCGCCCGCCGGCTCCAGGTGCAGGAGCGGCTGACCGACCAGGTCGCGGAAGCGTTGTGCCGGGTGCTGAAGCCGCTCGGGGTGGGCGTGGTGATCGAGGCGTATCATCTCTGCATGATGATGCGGGGGGTCGAGAAGCAGAACTCGAAGACGGTCACGAGCTCGCTGCGGGGCGCCTTCCGCGACGACGCCAAGACCCGCGACGAATTCCTGCGGCTCGTGCACGGCGGCAACGCCCTGCTGTGACGCTCGCCCTCGTGACGGGCGCGTCGCGGGGTATCGGCCTGGCGGTCGCCGTGGCGCTGCGCGGCGCCGGCCACCGCGTGATCCGCCTGGCCCGCAGCCTGCGCGACGGCGCCGCGGACGGCTGGATCGACGCCCGCTGCGACGTGAGCGACGCCGCCGCCGTCCCCCTGGTCCTGGACCGGTTGGTGGCGCAGCACGGCGTACCCGACATCGTCGTCAACAACGCGGGGATCTTCATGATCAAGCCGCTGGCCGAGACCACGGCCGCCGATTTCACCGCGACGCTGGCCACGAACCTCACCGCGGCGTTTCTGGTCGCCCGGGCCCTCGTGCCGCGCCTGGTGGCGCGCGGCAGCGGCCATCTGGTCACCATCGGCTCGATCTCCGACTCTATCGGGTTTTCCGGGTCGACCGCCTACGCGGCGAGCAAGTTCGGGATGCGCGGCATGCACGAGGTGATCCGCGCCGAGACGGCGCGCAGCGGCCTGCGCACCACGCTGGTCTCGCCCGGTCCGGTGGACACCGCGATCTGGGACGCCGTGGACCCCGACGGCAAACCGGGGTTCACCAAGCGCAAGGACATGCTGCGCGCCGAGGACGTTGCGGAAGCGGTGCTGTTCGCCGTGACGCGGCCGGCGCATGTTGATGTGACGGAGATACGGCTGGTGCCGACGATCTATTCACCGAGGGGTTGATCCTTGGTTTCGTCATGCACATCGAACTGACCGAGATGCTACGCTGCCCGGAGTCGCATCGCGAGGAGCCGCTCGTGCTCTCGACCGGCGAGATGCGCGGCCGCACGGTCTGGTCGGGCCTGGTGGGTTGTCCGGTGTGCCGCCGCGAGTATCCGATCTTCCAGGGGATCGTGGACTTCCGCCGCGCCGGCGCCGGCGTGACGGAGGAACGGACGCCACGCCCGACGCCGCCGTCGCCGTTGCCCGGCGCCGGGGCGGACCGGCTCCAGGCGCTGCTCGAGCTGTCCGGGCCCGGGGGGTACGTCGTCCTGGTGGGTGCCGCCGCGCGCCAGGCCGGCGGCCTCGCCGCCCTGATCGACGGCGTGCACTTCGTGGGCGTCAACGCGCCCCCGGACCTCGGAGAGCAGCCGACGTTGTCCCTGCTGTGTACCCGCGACACGGTGCCGCTGCGCAGCGCGATGGCCCGCGGCATCGTGATCGGCGCCGACCTCGCCCGCTCTCCCTGGTTGGTGGAAGCGCACCGCGTGCTGTTGCCCGGCCGCCGCTGCGTGGTGGAAAGCGAAACGCCCGAGCTGCCGATCGGCCTGGAGCGGCTGGCGGCGAGCGAAGGGCTGTGGGTAGGGGCGAAGCGCTAGCGCTCGATCGCGGCGGCCAGCGCGTTCTCCTCGGCGTAGGCTCGGTCGATCAGCCTCTGGTAGCGCTGCTCGACGACCCGCCGCTTCACCTTGAGGGTCGGGGTCAGCTCGCCCGCTTCGATCGTGAAGTCGTGCTCGAGCAGCACGACCTTCTTGGGCGTTTCGTATTTCGCGAGATCGCGCAGCGAGCTCATGACCTCGCGCTCGACCTTGGCCTGCACGTCCGCCAGCTCGATGAGCTGCGCCCGCGAGCTGTAGCCGAGGTTCCGCTCCTTCGCCCACCGCTCGAGGTGGTCAAAGTTCGGCACGATCAGCACGATCGGGAACTTGCGCCGGTCGCCGTAGACCGCCGCGTTGGCGACGAACGTGTTGCGCTTGATCATGCCCTCGATCGGCTGCGGCGCGATGTACTTGCCGCCGGCCGTCTTGATCAGCTCCTTCTTGCGGTCGGTGATCTTGAGGTAGCCGTCCGAGTCCAGCTCGCCGATGTCGCCCGTGTGCAGCCAGCCGTCCGCGTCGATCGCTTCGCGGGTCGCGTCGGGCAGCTTGTAGTAGCCCTGCATGATGTTGGGCCCGCGGGCGAGGATCTCGCCGTCGGGCGCGATCGTGATCTCGACGCCGGGAATGACGCGGCCCACGGTGCCGAGCTTGATGCGGTCGAGCGGATTGAGCGTCAGCACGGGCGACGACTCCGTCAACCCGTAGCCTTCGATCACCGGCAGGCCCGCGCTGTAGAAGAACTTGGCGATCTCCGCCGACAGCGGCGCCGCGCCCGACACGAAAAACCGGATGCGCGCGCCGGTGCGCGCGCGCAGCTTCGAGAAGACGAGCTGGTCGGCGATCGCCTTCTTGACGGCGAGCCCGCGCGGGATCGGCAGGCCCGCCAGGGCGCGTGTGGCCCACTGCTCGCCGGCCCGCTTCGCCCAGAAAAAGATCGTGCGCTTCACCGCGCCCCCCGACAGCGCGTTCTCCAGCACCCGCGCGTACACCTTTTCGTAGAGCCGCGGCACCGAGAGCACGATGGTCGGCTTCACCTCCTGCAGGTTGGCGGCCACCGTGTCGAACGACTCGGCGTACGTGATGATCACGCCAGACTGGAACAGCGTGTAATCGACCATGCGCTCGTAGCTGTGTGACAGCGGCAGCATCGAGAGACACTCGTCGCCGCCGCCGATCGGGATCATCTGGAGGCAGGCCTGCACGTTGGACCAGATGTTGTAGTGCGACAGCATAACGCCCTTGGGGTCGCCCGTGGTGCCGGACGTGTAGATCAGCGTCGCGAGATCGTCGGGTTGTACGGCGAGGGCGTCCTTCTTCCAATCGGGATACCGGCTCGCCGCCTCCCGTCCCTTCGCCTCCAGCTCGGCGAGCGTCATCACGCCGGGCCGCTTCGCCGCCGCATCGAACACGACGACGTGCCGCAGCCGTGGCAGGTCACGCTGCACCTCCAGCACCTTCGCCACCTGCTCCGCCGTCGAACAGAACGCGGCCACCGACTCGGAGTCGCGCAAGATGTACTCGCCCTGCCGCGCCGTGAGCGTGGGATAAATCGGCACGTCGGCCGCGCGGACGCAGAGACAGGCGTAATCGGTGAGCGCCCACTCCGGCCGGTTTTCGGAGATCAGCGCGACCTTGTCGCCGGGACGCACGCCGAGCTCCCGCAGGCCGATCGCAATCGCCTGCACCCGCTCCGCGGCCTGGCGGTGCGTGACGGGCACCCAGGCACCGGCCACCTTGGAGCGGAAGGCGGCGGGGAGACCGGCGTGGCGATCGACGGTCGTGAAGAACAGCTGGGTCAGCGTTCCCTTCTTCATGGCCGGAACTCCACGACGAATGTCACGGGACTCCCCGGTATGGCCGCACCGGCGGGCCGCCTCACGGTGGCGGTCACGACGACCGAATCGGGCAAAGGGCCGGCGAGCAATCGCACCTGGGCGACGGCGATGCCGGTCCCGTCGGTCAGGACGGTGTCATTCGGCGCCACCCTGACCGCCGGGCCTCCGGGTGGAAAGACGGTCGCCACGTAGACGGCGCGACGGCGCTCGGCCGCCCCGCCGGTCGCGAACACCGCGATCCGCAGCGAATCGGACAGCGAGTCCGGCGGCGTGAGGGTATCGGGAGGCGACAGCGTGACGGCGTCGCGGATGGGACCGTCGGCTCGCATCGAGTCGAGCCGCGCAAGAACGGTCACGGATTGCGGATTCGACCGCAGCGCGCCCGCCCGGGCCTGCAGGCGTCCGATGCCGATGGCCTTCGCCAGCGTGACGCCGGTCTCACTGTCGAGCACCGCGATCGTGGCGGTGTCCAGCGAGGCCCAGAAGATCTCGGCCATCACGGAATCGCCGTAGCCGTTGAGGGCCCTGGCGCTGGGCCGCAGCGTGTCGGTGAGCTCCGCGACGCCGCCGTTGGGGAGCACGACTTCCAGCGCCACCACCACGTCCGGATCGAGCTCGAGGGGGCCGCACGCGAGCGTGGTCGCCAGCGCGAGCGCGGCGGGGGCGAGCGGCCGAATCAGCGGCTGCTCTCGGCGGCGCCCGTCGACGCAGCGCCGAGATCGCGCAGCGCCTGCGTGGCGTGCTCGATCCACTTCTGCGCGTCCGGCCCTTTGGGGGGATGCGCGAGGAACGTGCGGAGGTGTTGCGCGGCACCGTCGGGATCGCCGCGCTGCAGCAACAGGAAGGCGAGGCCGTAGTGGGCACCGGCCAGCTTGCCGTCCACTTCGAGCGCGCGCCGGTAATGGCGGATTGCCTCGTCGTGGCGGCGCGTTTTGGTGAACGCGATGGCCATGTTTTGCAGAATGCGCGCGTCGTGGGGATGATCGCGCAGCGCGAGGCGGTAGGAGGTGAGCGCCGCATCATAGTCCCCCTGGCGCTCCAGAGCTAGCGCCTCGTTCAGATAATCGAGGCGCTGGGGTTGGAGCTCGTCGCCCGCCGAGCCGCCGAAGAGGCGGCGCCAGAAACCCATGCGCCGAAAATAGCTTGCGGCTGCTCGCGCCCGCAATGTAGCTTCCGCCACGATGTCGCCCACGCCGCCGCCCCCTCGTCCGCCGCGCCCGCCGCGCCCGCCCATTCCGGCGCCGCCCATCACGGGGATGCCCGCCGCCCGCCCGGCGCCCCGCGGCGTGCTCCAGGTGGACTGGCCGTTCTTCGGGGAGCTGTGCCGCGCCCTGGCGCTCAAGATCTTCCGCGAATACGACCCCGAGCTCGTGATCGGGATCGCCAAAGCCGGCGTGATCCCCGGCGCCGTGGTCGCCAGCATCCTGCAGCGCGACTTCGCGTCGATCGCGATCACACGCAGCACCCCGGGCGCGGCGCCCGCCGTCATCGCGGGCCCGCCGCGTCTGGTCGCCGGCAAGCGGGTCCTCCTGGTGGACGAGACCTGCCAGTCGGGGAGCACGCTGAAACTGGCGCTCGCCGCCGTGCGCGAGCTGCACCCCGCCGAAGTGAAGACCGCCGTCTCGTTCCGCACCGGCGCGTACAAGCCGGACTTCTACGCGCTCGAGAACGAGAACTTCATCATCCTGCCGTGGGATCGCGAAGTCATCATCGACGGGGAGATCGTCGTGCGGCCCGACTACGCCGCCAAGCTGCGCGAGCTCGGGGACGGCCCGGTGCGATAAGCGGGGCACGGGGGAGAGGGGACGAGGGACGAAGCTCGTGAAGGACCGCCTGAAGGCCGCCATCAAACGCTCGCGCGCCGATTACACCGAGATCCGGGTCGAACGGGCCTGGAGCTCCAGCGTCGCGTTCCGCGGACCCCGCCTCGAATCCGCCACCGTGAGCGAGGACCAGGGCGGGTTCGTGCGCGCCCTCAACCGGGGCTGCGGCTGGGGCATCGCGTCGTTCACTTCGCTTGACGAGCTCCCCGCCATGGTCGCGCGCGCCGACGAATTGTCCCACGCCGTCCGCCTGGACGAGCCGATCCGGCTCGCCGACGTCACGCCGCACACCGGAGACGTCGCGCTCGACCTGGACGGCGACGTGCGCGGCGTGCCGCTGGCGGAAAAGAAGCGCCTGCTCGAGGCCTACAACGGCGCGATGCTCGCCGTATCCGGGTCGATCGTGGACACCCAGGCGAGCTACCGCGACGAGGTCACCGAAGTCTGGTATGCGAACTCCGAGGGCGCGCTCATCTTCCAGGTGCGGCCCGAAGTGGTCGTCTCGGGCGCCGCGATCGCGCGCCGCGACGGCACGATCGAGAAAGGCCTGGAATCCATCGGCCTGCGCAAGGGCTGGCGCAGCGTCCAGGGGCTCGCCGACCGGTTCCAAGTCACCGCTCAACGGGCCGTGGACCTGCTCGATGCCCCGCGCCTGCGTGGCGGGACGTACCCCGTCATCCTCGACAACGAGCTGGCCGGCGTGTTCATCCACGAGGCGTTCGGCCACCTCTCCGAAGCCGATTTCGTGTACGAGAATCCGCAGGCGCGCGAGATGATGACGCTGGGCCGCCGCTTCGGGAAGCCGGTGCTCCAGGTGGGCGACAACGGCGCCGCGCCCGGGCTGCGCGGCACGCTGCCGTTCGACGACGAAGGCACGGCCACCCAGGACACGGTGCTGATCCGCGACGGCATCCTCGTCGGGCGGCTGCACTCGCGGGAGACGGCCGCGAAGCTGGGCGAGCGGCCCACCGGCAACGCGCGCGCGATATCGTTCCGCCACGCGCCGATCGTGCGGATGACGAATACCTATATCGCCGCGCCCGCGGGCGCGGCCGGCGTCACGTTCGCCGATCTCATCCGCGACATCACGCTCGGCGTCTACGCCTGCGGCGCGTTCGGCGGGCAGACGATGCTCGAAAGCTTCTCGTTCACCGCGGGCTGGGGATACATGATTCGCGACGGCCACGTCGCCGAGCTGGTCAAGGACGTCGTGCTGGCCGGCAATCTGTTCCAGACCCTCGACCGCATCGATCACATCGCGGGCGACTTCACGTGGAACGAGATGGGCGGCGGCTGCGGCAAGTCGGGTCAGTTCCCCCTGCCGGTCACCGAAGGCGCGCCGCACGTGCGGATCGAAGAGGCGCTCGTCGGCGGCGACGTGCCCGCCTCGTGATCGAGCGCCTGCTCGACGCCGCGCGGCGCCAGGTCGACGGCGCCGACGCCATGTGGCGGCGCGAGGAGCGCACGGCCGTCGCCTTCGAGAGCGGCCGCCTCAAGGCGGCCGGCGTCTCCGAGGAAGCGGGCATCAATCTGCGGATCCTGGCCGGCGGCCGGATGGGGGTGGCCGGCACGACCTCCGCCACGCCGCCGCCCGACCCCGACGCGCTGCTCACGCGGGCGCGCGCCTCGGCCGAGCTGGGCGAAGCCGTCGCGCTCGAGTTTCCCGCCCCCGGCACGGCGCCGCTGCCCGAGATCGGCACCCACGTCGACCGCGCCGCCGGCGCGCCGCTCGACGCGCTCATCGCGATGGGTCGCCGGCTCGTGGAACGGCTGACGCGGGAGGGCTGCCAGGTCAACGTGATGGTCGAGCGCGAGATCGCCACGACCGCGGTCGGCAACACCGCCGGCGCGCGCGCCAGCTACCCCACCACCGGCGTCGCGGTGACCGCCGATCTCACGCGCATCGCCGGCGACGACGTGCTGATCATCTACGATCAGTACGTGGACGTGGACCTCCCCAGCGACGACGAGCTCGAGCGGCTCGCGCGCTCGATCGAAGAGCGCCTCGAACCGGCGCTGCGGATCGTCGCGCCGCCGGACGGCGCGCTGCCCGTCGTGTTCACGCCCGCGGGACTGGGCGCGGTGCTCTTGCCCCTGGAGCAGGCGCTCTCCGGCAAGACCGTCCTCCAGGGGACCTCGCCGCTCGGCGGCAAGGTTGGGGCGCAGGTGTTCGATCCCCGGCTCGCGATCACCGACGATCCGCTGGCGCCCGGCCGGCCGGGGTCACGGCCGATCGACGACGAATGCGTCCGGTCGCGTCCCGTCGCGCTGGTCGAGCGGGGCATCGTGGGCCGCTTCGTCTACGACCTCGAAACCGCGGCCCGCGCGCGCACCCACAGCACCGGCCACGGCCACCGCGGCATCTTCGGCAAGCCCCGCATCGGGTACACCAATCTGATCCTGCAGGCCGGTGCCGATGGTGTAGGGGCACGCCATGCCGTGCCCCTACCTTCATCCGGCGGCTATCCGTTGGGCGGCGGTCTGTTGGATGGCATCGATGACGGGTTGATCGTCGATGACCTGATCGGCGTGGGGCAGGGCAACGTCATCGCCGGCGGGTTCAATCACCCGGTGGGACTCGCCTATCGCGTCCAGCGCGGCGCGGTCACGGGCCGCGTCAAGGACGCCGCCGTCGCGGGGAACGCCTACGACCTGCTGAAGCGGATCGGAGGCGTGGGGACGGACGGCCGTTGGATCGGCTCGCGCTGGTCGCCGTCACTGCTGCTCGAGGGCGTGAGCGTCGCGCGGCGGTGAAAGGTGCCGGGTGCCGGGTGCCAGGTGCCAGGTGTCTGACACCTGACACCCGACACCCGACACCTCATGACGCGCCCAGCCCCTCCTCGTAGCTCTGCCCGGCCGTCATCGCTTCGTAGACCCGCTCCAGCACCTCCGGCAGCGCGGAGAGAAACCGGCAGCGCGCATCGCCGCGACTGCGGCATTCCACTTCCATCACCGCGACGGGTTGGTCCGAGAGGCGCCCCAGGAAGTCGGCGAGCATGCCCGCCGAGAAGAAGCACATCGGGCTCTCGGCGCTGCCCGGCTCGGCTTCCGCCCAGTCGTCCGAGTCGAGGGCCAGGGCGGACACGCCGATGGGCTGCATCGCCACCCGCCCCCACCCCGCGCGCGCGAAGAACTCCGACAGGGTGCCGCCCAGCAGGGCGGCATCGAGGTCTTCCGGGCGGTCGACGCCGGCGTGCGCGGGCAGCCAGGCGGCGAACGCGCGGTAGGTCGCTTCCCCCGCGGCGTACCCCGCCTCCTGGAGCACGGCGACGGCCTGGTCGCCGGCGCGGTTCGCGAGGCTGGCGTGGAGTTGACGGAGGGCCGCGCGCCCGATGGCGAGCTCGCCGGCCGGCGCGCTGGAGGCGGCCAGCGAGGACCCTGCGGGAGACGCGCTCATATCCAACGCCAACTTAGGGTTTGCGCTCCACGCGGCGCAAGAGTTCCGCCTCGTCGATCGTCGCGACTCCCAGCGCCCGCGCCTTCTCGAGCTTCGAGCCGGGATCAGCGCCGACGATGACGGCGGTCGTCTTCTTGGACACGCTGTCGGACACGTGCCCGCCCGCGGCCTCGACGATCTCGGCGGCGCGCTGGCGCGACAGCGTCGGCAGGGTTCCGGTGATCACGTAGGTCTGGCCGGCGAGCGGCCGGGCCTCCGTCCCGATCTCCGCGGTGGGCTCCCGCATGTTGAGCCCGGACTTCGCCAGTCGCTCGAGGAGCTTGCGGTTGCGCGGCTCACTGAAGAATCCCGCGACGGCTTCGGCGATCGCCGGACCGACGCCGTGCACTGCCCCGATCGTCTCGGCCGGCGCCCGCGCCAGGGCCGCCATGGTCCCGAACTCGCGCGCCAGCAGCCGGGCGCCTTGCGCGCCCACGTGGCGGATGCCGAGGCCGAACAGCAGCGCCGACAGCGGCTGGCGCCGGGACGTGGCGATCCCCTCCACCAGCTGCGCCGCCGACTTTTCGGCGAAGCCTTCCAGGGTGAGGAGCTGGAGCGGCGACAGCTCGTACAGGTCGGCCACGTCACCGATGAGCTTCGCGCCCAGCAGCGCGCGCACGCGCTCGTAGCCCAGCCCGCGGATGTCCATCGCGCTGCGCGAGGCGAAGTGCACGATGCCCTCGAGCACGCGCGAGGGGCAGGACACGTTGGGACAGTAGGTCATCACCTCGTCGTGCGGGTGCTCGACCTTCGACCCGCAGCTCGGGCAGCGTTCGGGCATGCGGAACTTCTTCTCCGCGCCGCTGCGGCGGTCGCGCACCGGGCCGAGCAGCTGCGGAATGACCTCGCCCGCGCGAGTGACCTCCACCCAGTCGCCCACCCGGAGGTCCTTGGCCTCGATGATGGCCGCGTTGTGCAGCGTGGCGTTCGACACGGTCACGCCGCCCACGTCCACGGGCTCGAGCACGGCGTACGGGTTGAGCGCGCCCGTGCGCCCAACATTGATGCGGATCTCGAGCAGCCGGGTGATCTGCACCTCGGGCGCGAACTTGCGGGCGATGGACCAGCGCGGCTCCCGGTTCCCGACCACGCCCAGCTCCGCCCACAGCGCCCGCTTGTTGACCTTCACGGCCACGCCGTCGGCGCCGTAGTCGAGCGTGGGCAGGAGCTGCTCGAGCCGGGCGATTTCCGCGCGGGCCGCGGCGAGGTCGGGGACGACCGTGTGGTTGGGCTCGACGGGGAACCCCCAGGCGCGCAGCCGGCGCAGCAGCTCGTCCTGGGTGTCCACGCCGAGCTTCTGTCCGGGCGCTTCGACCTGGAAGCAGAACACCCGCAGGCCGCGGGACCGCGTGATCCGGGGATCGAGCTGGCGCAGGGCGCCGGCGGCGGCGTTGCGGGGATTGGCGAACGGCGGCTCGCCCGCCTGCTCGCGCTCCCGGTTCACGCGCGCGAACTGGGTCTTGGAGAGGTAGACCTCGCCGCGCACCTCCATTTTCTTGGGCCAGCCTCTCCCCTGGAGGCGCAGCGGCAGGTCGCGGACGGTGCGCAGGTTGGCGGTGACGTCTTCGCCTTCGACGCCGTTGCCGCGGGTGGCGCCGATCACCAGCACGGCGTCCTCGTAGGTGAGGCTGACGGCCGCGCCGTCGATCTTCACCTCGAGCGCGTACCCGGCCCGCTGCACTGCGGCGGCGAGTCGCGCGTTCCGGTCTTCCCACTCCTGCATTTCGTCGTCGCTGAAGGCGTTGGCGAGCGATAGCATCGGCGCGAGGTGGCGGTGTTTGCGGAACGCGGTGGCCGGTTCGGCGCCGATGCGCTGCGTGGGGGAATCGGCGGTGCGCAGCTCGGGGTGCGCGGCCTCCAGCGCCTGGAGCTCGCGGAACAACCGGTCGTACTCCGCGTCGGAGATCTCCGGCTTGTCGAGGACGTAGTAGGCGTGATTCGCCCGCTCGAGGATCCGCCGCAGCTCGGCGGCCCGGGCCGCCCCGGCCTTCACCGGCCTTTGGCTTCTTCCTGAATGACCGCCATCGCGACGCCCACCAGCCGGTCCAGCTCGTCGGCGCTGGCGCGCGGCAGCAGCGCCTCGCCCCAGGCGCCCTCGCGCTGGCCGAACGCGTCGAGCAGGCGGCGCAGGAAGGCGAGCAGCGCGACCCGTTCGAGCTCCATACGGCGCAGCTGGTCCCCCGTCTCGTGCTGGCGCTGCGCCAGCCGCTCGTAGCGGTGCGCGTTGCGCAGCGCCTGCGCGGTGAGCGACGCGACGACCTGGACGAACCGCACGTCCGTGTCCGAGAAGGTGGGGCCGTCGCGGTAGGTGCGCAGGAAGATCGCGCCGATGGCCACCGAGCGCCACGTGATCGGCACGACCGTGATGGACTTCACGCGCCGGTTGATCAGCTCGCTCTTCACGTGCCGCAGGCTGGGATCGTTCGCCGCGTCGGGAATGAACACCGTCTCGCCGCCCTGCATCGCCCGCTTGAGCTCGGGATACCGTTCCAGGTCTACGACGTAGTTGCGGATCGTCGGGTCCTCGTAGGACGCCACGAGCCGCACCGACCGGCCGCCCTTCTCCCCCAGGAAGATCGAGCAGCGGTCCAGCCCGAAGGACTCGCCCAGCTTGCGGGCGATCGCCTGGAGGATGTCGATGAAGTGCAGGGAGCTCGAGGCTTCCTTGAGGATCTCGATGACGGCGAGGAGGTGCTTGCGCTCGTGCTCCAGCTCGGCGATCCGCGCGGCGAGGCGTTCCGCCTCCGCGTGGGTCAGGGCCGACGAGATCGTCATGGTCGCATAGTTTCGCTCGGAGAGTGGAGGGGCGTCAAGCGCGGCGTTGCTGGCGAGGGCGCCGCACGGTAGCATTGCTGCGATGCGATCCCGCGCGCCGGTCATCCCGTTCGTCCTGTCGCTGGTCGCGGCCGCTCCCGGCGCCGCCGCGCAGGGCGCGTCGGGGCGGCCTATCGGGGCGTACGACGTCGTGCCCGAGCTGCCCGGCATGGGCCGCGCCGTGGACACGGCGGCGACCGCGGCCCGGCGCCGCGCGCTGCTGCGCCGCATCGGCCGCGGCACGGTCCTGATTCCCGCCGCCGACCTGCGCGATCTCGAGAGCGAATACCTTCAGGACAACGATTTCCGCCAGGACAACACGTTCTTCTACTTCACGCAGCTCGAGACGGCGGACGCCTGGCTGCTGATGACGGCGCGCGGCCCCGACACGCTGGAGACGGTCCTGTTTCTGCCGGCGCGCAATCCGCGGGCGGAGCGGTGGACCGGCATCCGGCTCGGTCCCGACACGACGGCGGCACGCCTCTCCGGCATCGCCACCGTGCTCCCCCTCGATTCGCTGGAGGGGCGCCTGGCGCGGCTGCGCTTCGGCGGTGGGGGAGGGCCGTTGTACCTGCCGCTGCACGAGGGCGGCCGGGACGACCGGCGCATCCTCGATCTCCTGTTCTCCGGGGAAGACGTGCGCAACGTGCTGCCGCTCGTCGATTCGATGCGCGTGGTCAAGGATGGCGACGAGATCGCGCGGTTGCGGACGGCCATCGACATCACGGTTGCCGGCCACGTGGCCCTGATGCGGGCGGCGCGGCCCGGCATGTACGAGTACGAGCTCGAGGCGGTGCTGGAACAGGGATTCCGGCGGCACGGCGCCGATCGCCTCGGCTACCCGTCGATCGTCGGCAGCGGGCCCAACGGCACGACACTGCACTACGACGTCAACCGGCGGCGCACGCAGGACGGCGACGTGGTGGTCGTGGATGCGGGCGCCGAGTGGGGCCAGTACACCGCGGACATCACGCGCACGTTCCCGGTGAACGGGCGGTTCACGGCGCGCCAGAAGGCGGTCTACGATCTCGTGCTGGCCACCCAGCAGGCGGCGTTCGATGCGGTGCGGCCCGGGATCACGCTGCGGCAGCTCGAGGGCATCGCGCGGCGCTACATGCGCGAGCACTCCGGCGCGGTGTGCGGCGAGCGGACGTGCGACGCGTACTTCATCCACGGCCTCGGGCATCCGATCGGCATGGACGTGCACGATGTCGGGCAGGGCCGCCCATTGGAGCCGGGCTCGGTGATCACGATCGAGCCGGGGATCTATCTGCCGGCGGAAGGGCTGGGCGTGCGCATCGAGGACGACGTGCTGGTGACCGCGCGGGGCGGGGAATGGCTCTCGGCCGGCGCGCCGCGCACCACCGAGGCCATCGAACGGTTGATGCGGCGCTAGTTGGTGCGGTCCTTCTCGTTCTTGATGTCTTCGAAGAACGCGGCGGCTTCATGCTTGTACTGAGGATCGAGCACGTCGCCGATGGGCAGGCCCGGGATCACGGCGAGCTGCTCGCGCGCCTTCGAGAACTGGCCGAGGTCGTAATACACTTCAGCGAGCTCGAGACGGTGATAGATATGCTGCGGCTCCAGGGCGACGGCGCGCTCCAGATTCTTCACGGCGTCGTCCCAGTTCGCGCGGTCCATGAAGCCGCCGCCGAACAGGGCCTTGGCGAAGAACCGCTGCAGGCCCGACAGCCGCTTTACTTCGGCATGCCACGCCCCGAGGATATGGAACGCGTTGTCATGAGTGGAATCGAGCTCGACCGCGCGCGTCGCTTCGTCGTAAATGATCTTGGCGTACCGGACGCGCTCTTTGCTCCCTTTGGTGAGCGACAGCCGGCCCAGCGCGAGGGCCACGGTGAAGTGGCCCTGGGCGTCGTTGGGATTCGTGCGCACCGCCGCCTCGGCATAGCGGTGGGCGTCCGCGTAGAGGCTGTCGCGGCGCTGCGTCTCGTCGTCCGTAGCGCCGGGAATCTGCTTGGCCACGTCCACCTGCGCGAGGGCCGCCCGCCACAGGGCGTCGTAGCTGGTGGAGTCGATGGCGAGCGCGGCCTGATAATGCTGCAGCGCGACCGCCGGTTGCAGCGCGGCCATGGCGCTGTCCCCCGCCGCGATGTGCGCGGCGGCGCCCTGCGCCGCGAGCGGCCGCGCGATGGCGAGCGCCGCGCCGCACAGCGACAGGACGAGCAGAACGGGACCGCGCATGAACGACTCCGGGGTAAGGGCGTGCGTCAATGATCGTCGTGCCCCTCATCGAACGCAAGCGAGACGGCGGCGCGCTGAGTCCCGAGGAGTGGTCGGCGCTCGTCGCCGAATTCACCGCCGGCCGCGTGCCCGACTACCAGATGGCCGCGCTGCTCATGGCGGTGTGCCTGCGCGGGCTCGAGCGCCAGGAGCTCGCCGCGCTCACCGACGCCATGCTGGCGTCGGGCCAGCGGCTCTCGTTCGACGGCTGGGCGACGCCCCGCATCGACAAGCACTCGACCGGCGGCGTGGGCGACAAGGTGTCGCTGGTGCTTGGCCCGCTCGTCGCCGCCTGCGGCGTGGCCGTGCCGATGATGTCGGGCCGCGGCCTGGGCCACACCGGCGGCACCCTGGACAAGCTCGAAGCCATTCCCGGCTTCCGCACCGATCTCTCGCTGGCGGATGCCAAGGCGCAGGTCCAGAAGCTCGGCTGTGTCCTGATCGGCCAGACGGCGGAGATCGCCCCCGCAGACCGCCGGCTCTACGCGCTGCGCGACGTGACCGGGACCGTCGAGTCCATTCCGCTGATCGCGGCGAGCATCATGTCGAAGAAGCTCGCCGAAGGCCTGACCGGTCTCGTGCTCGACGTGAAGCGGGGCAGTGGGGCGTTCCTGCCGCCGCTCGAGCAGGGTCTCGAGCTGGCCCGCACGATGATCGCGCTCGGCGAAGACCGCGGCTGCCCCACCGTCGCGCTGCTCACGGCGATGGACCGGCCGCTGGGCCGCGCCTGCGGCAACGTCCTCGAGACCGAAGAGGCGATCCTCGCGCTGCGCGGCGAGGGCCCGCCCGATTTGCTCGAGGTGATCTACGCCCTCGGCGCCGAGATGCTGATCGCGGCCGGAATCGAAAAGACCAGCACGAAGGCCCGCAAGAAGCTCGAGACCGCGATCGACTCGGGACTCGCGGCCGAGAAGTTCGAGCACATCATCGACGCGCAGGGGGGCAATCCCAAGGTGATCGAGGATCCATCGGTGTTGCCGCAGGCGCAGGCGGTGGACGTCTACACGGCGCCGCGCACCGGCGTGATTCAGCGGGTGGAGCCGCGTGCCATCGGCCGCGCCATCATGGCGCTGGGCGGCGGCCGCCGCACCGCGGAGGACACGATCGATCCCACCGTGGGGTTCGTGATCACGGTGAAGCCGGGGGACAAGGTGCTGGAGGGGGAGCCCATCGCGTCGGTGTTCGCCACGGACGCCGACGGGGTGCGCGCCGCCTGCGCCGCCCTCGACGACGCGATCACGATCGGCGACAAGCTGCTGGAGAAGCCGCTGCCGCTGGTGTCGCACCGCGTGACCCGCGGCGGGGTGGAAGAGCTGCGCTAGAGCAGCGGCGGCTTCGGGGCGCCCGGCCCCCAGTCCCGCACGCTGTGCTCGTCGGGGGCCTCCCGCACGTCGCGCTCGGCGGCCTCGAGCTCGCTCCGCGGCGGCCGCTCGTACTCGTCCCGGCGCTTGGGCCAGAAAAACCAGGCCAGCAGCGCCCCCAGGACCCCGAACGCGATGAGCGTCGTCATCAGATGTCCAGGTTGCGCACGAACTTGGCGTTTTCCTCGATGAAGCGTCGCCGCGGCTCCACCTCGTCGCCCATCAGCGTCTCGAACAGCTGCGAGGCCTCGAGCGCGTCTTCCATCGTGACCTTGAGCAAGGTGCGCTTGAGCGGATCCATCGTGGTGTCGCGCAGCTGCCCCGGATTCATCTCCCCCAGGCCCTTGTAGCGGCTCACCGTGATCGACGTGCGCGTCGCACTCTCGGCGCCGTTGGTGAGGCGCTTGACGTAGGCATCGCGCTCCTTCTCGTCGTAGGCGTAGAACTCCTCTTTGCCCTTGGCCACGCGGTAGAGCGGCGGCTGCGCGATGTACACGTACCCGGCGTCGATGAGCTGCTTCATCTCCTTATAGAAGAATGTCAGCAGCAGGGTCCGGATGTGCGCGCCGTCCACGTCGGCATCGGTCATGATGATGATCTTGTGGTAGCGGGCTTCGTCGACCTTGAAGTCCTCGCCGACGCCCGTGCCGATGGCCGTGATCATCGTGCGGATTTCTTCGTTCGACAGGATCTTGTCGATCCGCGCCTTCTGGACGTTGAGGATCTTCCCGCGCAGCGGCAGGATCGCCTGGTAGCTGCGGTCACGCCCCATTTTCGCCGAGCCGCCGGCCGAATCGCCCTCCACCAGGTACAGCTCGCACAGCTTCGGGTCGCTGAGGGAACAGTCGGCGAGCTTGCCTGGCAGAATCCCGGCGTCGAGGCCGCTCTTCTTGCGCACCAGTTCGCGGGCCTTGCGCGCCGCTTCGCGCGCCCGCGCGGCGCTGACCGCCTTGGCGATGATGGCGCGCGCCACGCTCGGATTCTTGTCGAAGAAGGCGCCCAGCGCGTCGTTCACCACGCTCTTCACGAGACCTTCGACTTCCGAATTGCCCAGCTTGGTCTTGGTCTGCCCCTCGAACTGCGGGTTCTTGACCTTGACGTGCAACACGCAGTTCAGCCCCTCGCGCACGTCATCACCCGACAGCGTGAACTCCTCCTTCTTGAGCAGCCCGTCCTGCTTCGCCCACTCGTTGATCGTGCGGGTCAGCGCCGACTTGAAGCCGGTGAGGTGCGTGCCGCCCTCGTGGGTGTTGATGTTGTTGACGAACGTGAAGGTGTTCTCGCTGTACTGATCATCGTACTGCACCGCGCCCTCGACCTCCACCCCTTCCCGCGTGGCCTCGAACGCGATCGGCTTGGGGTGCAGCGGCCGGCGGTTCGCGATGATCCACTTCACGAACTCGGCCAAGCCGCCCTTGTAGACGAAGGTCTCCTCCCGCGCGCTGCCCTTGCGCTCGTCCTTGAGCGTGATCGCCAGACCCTTGTTCAGGAACGCCAGCTCGCGCAGCCGGGTGGCGAGTGTGGCGAAATCGAATCGGGTATCGGTGAAGATGGTGGAGTCGGGCCGGAACGAGACCGTCGTGCCCGTGCCCTTCGCCTTCCCGACGACTTCGAGCTTCTCCTTGGTGTCGCCGCGCTCGAACGCCATGTGGTGGCGCTTGCCGTCGCGATCCACCCACACCTCGAGCCGCTCCGACAGCGCGTTCACCACCGACACGCCCACCCCGTGCAGGCCGCCCGAGACCTTGTAGGTGGACTTGTCGAACTTGCCGCCCGCGTGCAGCACGGTGAGCGCGACTTCGACGCCCGGCTTCTTCTCCGTCTTGTGGATGTCGACGGGGATACCGCGGCCGTTGTCCTGGACGGTGATCGAGTTGTCGGCGTGGATCGTGCCGATGATCCGCGTGCAGTAGCCCGCCAGCGCTTCGTCGACGGAGTTGTCCACGACCTCGTAGACGAGATGGTGCAGCCCGCGGGCGGACACCGAGCCGATGTACATCGCGGGACGGCGGCGTACCGCTTCGAGCCCCTTGAGGACCTGGATCGAATCGGCTTGATACCCGCCGTTGTCTTTGTCTTTCTGTTGCGCCGCGACCGGTTTCTTCTTGGCCATGCGTTCCTAGCGTGAGAGGAGCCAGCGGATCGCGCCGATGCGGCCGGCGCCGCGCCCGGCATTGATGCGGGCGATGATCTCTGGCGTCATCAACTGCAGCTCATTCATCCACGAGCTCGTCGTCACCCGCACGAACAGCACGCCGTCCGGAGTGACGCTTTCGGGACTCGCGACCGCCGCGATCTGCGGGCCGACGAGCCCGGGCCAATCGGGAATCACCTGAGCCTGCCCCACCCGACGCGCCAGCCCGGCGCGGCTCAGGTACCCCGCGACGGCCTCACCCACAGCCACGGGACGGCTCGGTTTCTTGCTGCGCATCGGAGCCCTAAAAATACACGGAAGTTATTGTCCTGTCAACAGTTACCTAAGTGCTTGAGGTCACTGCACGACTACGACGTGGCTGTCGCGGCTCACCTCGAATCCGGCCACGTCGCGGGCCCGCACCACCACAGGGATTGGGGTGCCGGGCGCCTTCCCGGTCCCGATGAGGAAGCGGAACCGCAGGACGTACTCGCGATTGACCCCGGCGTCCTCCCCCTGCAGCGCCGAGTCCACGCTGACCCAGACCGAATCCAACCCGTCGGGGTCGGTCGCGCGCAGCGAGCCGGCGACGGTGTCGGGCGGGGAGGCGGAACGGACGGTGGTGTCCTCCAGCGTGAGGATGAGCTCCGGCGGACCGGGGCGGGGACGGTCTTCGAGACAGGCGGGGAGCAGGAGCGCGAGCGCTAGCGCCCCTGAAATTTTGCCGCGCGCTTTTCGAGGAATGCGGTGAGTCCTTCCTTCATGTCCTGCGTGGCGGCCAGCAGGCCGAAGTGATTGGCTTCCAGCAGCAAGCCTTCGTCGAGCGTCATCTCGAGGCCCTGATCCACGGCTTCCAGCGCGAGCCGCACGGCCAACGGGCCCATGCTCAGGATACCCCGCAGCATTTTCTCCGATTCCGCGAGCAGGTCGGCGGCTGGGACGACTTTGTTGACCAGTCCGATGCGGTAGGCCTCCTGCGCGTCGATCATCTCGCCGGTGAGAATCAGCTGCAGCGCCACGCCCTTGCCGACGAGGCGGGGCAGCCGCTGGGTTCCGCCGTACCCCGGCGCGATGCCGAGCTTGACCTCCGGCTGGCCGAACTTCGCGTGTTCGCTCGCGATCCGGAGGTGACAGGCCATCGCCAGCTCGCAGCCGCCGCCCAGCGCGAAGCCGTTGACGGCGGCGATGACCGGCTTGCCGCACGTCTCGAGGCGGCGCAGCACCGCCTGCCCGCGCTGCGCGCGCGCCTTGCCGTCGAACGGGCCCTGCTTGGCGAGATCGCCGATGTCGGCGCCGGCCACGAAGGCTTTCGGACCGGCGCCGGTCAGGATCGCGCCTCGAATCGGCTCCGCTGTCGCGATGCGCCCGACCGCATCGCCGAGCTCCTCGATCACGAGATCGTTCAGCGCATTCAGCTTGTCCGGCCGGTTGATCGTGACGAACGCCACGCCGTCGCGGATCTCGAAGAGGAGAGTGTCGTAGGGCATGGCGAGAATGGTACACGACGATTGCGGATTGCGGAATGCGGATTGCGGATTTGCCGCCTCAGGGGGTCAAAGTGCGCACGACCTTGCAGTGACAATCCGCAATCCGCAATCCAAAATCCGCATTAGGTTCATTCCGTGCCCCTACAGCCTATCTCCTGGTCCCCGTCCGGTGCCGTGCGCATCCTCGACCAACGCGCCCTCCCCGAGGCGGAGATCCACCGTGACCTGGAGAGCGCCGAGTCCGTCGCCGAGGCCATCCGGCAGATGCAGGTGCGCGGCGCGCCGCTCATCGGCATCGCGGCGTCGATGGGGCTCGTGGCCGGCACGCGGGACCTCCGTGCGGCGTCGCGGGCCACGTTCCTGGCGCGGCTCGACGAGCTCGTGGAGCTGCTGGCGGCCGCGCGTCCTACCGCGGTGAACCTGCACTGGGCGCTGGACCGGATGCGGCGCGCGGCAGAGGCGGCGGCAGGCGATGGCACGGCCCTCTGGGAGCGATTGCAGGCCGAAGCCACCGCGATCTGGGAGGAAGACCGCGCGATGTGCC
Organism: Gemmatimonadales bacterium; assembly: GCA_050733275.1. Lineage (GTDB taxonomy): Bacteria > Gemmatimonadota > Gemmatimonadetes > Gemmatimonadales > GWC2-71-9 > 20CM-2-65-7. Next base: position 1,998 of record JBOHSP010000376.1, on the reverse strand, counting down.
GCCGCATCGGCGAGCATGGATTGGCGCTCGTGCCCGACGGCACCACCGTGCTGACCCACTGCAACGCCGGCGCGCTGGCCACGGGCGGCATCGGGACGGCGCTCGCGCCGATCTATCTCGCGCACGAGCAGGGTCGCCGGGTGCACGTCTACGTGGACGAAACCCGGCCGGTGCTCCAGGGCGCTCGGCTCACCGCCTGGGAGCTGCAGGCCGCGGGCGTGCCGTGCACGCTCATCACCGATGCCGCGGCGGCGACGGTGCTGCGCCAGGCACAGGTAGATCTCGTGCTGGTCGGGGCCGATCGCATCTGCGCGAACGGTGATTTCGCCAACAAAATCGGGACCTATGGGCTGGCCGTGCTGGCGTGCCACCACGGCGTGCCGTTCTACTGCGCCGCGCCGTGGTCGACCGTCGATCCGGCGCTCGCGGACGGCGACCTGATTCCGATCGAGCAGCGCGCCGCGAGCGAAGTCGTCTCGCTCGCGGGACGGCCCACGGCGCCGCCCGGGACCGCCGCGCTCAATCCGGCGTTCGATGTGACTCCCGCGCGCTACGTCACCGGCTTTGTCACGGATCGGGGGCTGGTGCAGCCGCCGTTTCGCGAGACGCCGCCGTGAGCGCCGTCCTGGCTCTCGATCAGGGCACCACCGGCTCCACGGCGCTCGTCGTCGCAGCCGACGGCCGGGTGCTGGGCCGCGGCTATCGCGAGCTGCCGCAGCATTTCCCCGCGCCGGGACAGGTGGAACACGACCCCGAGGACATCCTGGCCACTCTGGTGGCCGCCGCGCGCGACGCCATCGCCCAGGCCGGTGTCACGCCCGTCGCCGCCGGCATCACGAACCAGCGCGAGACGGTGTGCGTATGGGACCGTGCCACGGGCAAGCCGCTCGCCCGCGCGATCGTCTGGCAGGACCGGCGCACGGCGGCGCGCTGCGCCCAGCTCGCGCGGCGCAAAAGCGCCGCGCTCATCCGCTCGCGCACCGGCCTCGTGATCGATCCCTATTTCTCCGCGACCAAGATCGAGTGGCTGCTCGAGCACGTGCCACGGCTGCGGCGGCGCGCGGAGGCGGGCGACGCCGTCTGCGGCACGGTGGACACGTGGCTACTCCACCGCCTCACGGGCGGCCGCGCGTTCGCGACCGATTACACCAATGCGGCGCGCACCATGCTGTACGACATCGGGCGCCGGGCCTGGGACGATGCCCTGCTCGAGCTCTTCGGCGTTCCGCGTGCCGCGCTCCCCGAGGTGCGCGCCTCGAGCGGCGAGTTCGGGGTCACGGAGGTGCGACACGTCGGGACGGCGCTGCCCATCATGGGCGTCGCGGGAGATCAGCAGGCGGCGCTGTTCGGTCAGGGATGCTGGCGCGCGGGGCAGGCGAAGAACACCTACGGCACGGGCGCCTTTCTGCTCCTCAATACGGGCGCGCGCCGCGCGACGTCCCGGCGGGGGTTGGTCACGACGCTCGCGTGTGGCCCGCGCGGCGAGCCGGTGTTCGCGCTCGAGGGCAGCATCTTCATCGCCGGCGCCGCCGTCCAGTGGCTGCGCGACGGCCTCGGCGTGATCGCCCACGCGGCGGAAACCGAGCGGCTCGCGCGCGCGGTGCCGGACACGGGCGGGGTCTATCTCGTTCCGGCCTTCGTCGGGCTGGGCGCCCCGCACTGGGAGCCCGCGGCCCGCGGCACCATCGTGGGCCTGACCCGCGGCACGAGCCGGGCGCACCTGGCGCGCGCTGCGCTCGAGGCCATGGCGTTCAGCACCCAGGACGTGCTCGCCGCGATGCTGGCCGACGCCCGGCTGCGGCTCCGCACGCTGCAGGTGGATGGCGGCGCCGCGGCGAACGACTGGCTGATGCAGTTTCAGGCGGACCTGCTCAACGTGCCCGTCGCCCGGCCGGATGTCATCGAGACTACCGCGCTGGGCGCCGCGGGCCTCGCCGGGCTCGCCGCCGGGGTGTGGCGATCGGCGGACGACTTCCTCGGCGTGCGCCGGTTCCGGCG
>JBOHSP010000375.1:0-2686 GCA_050733275.1 Gemmatimonadales bacterium | reverse complement strand
GAACGGGGGCAGCCGCCAGTGGGCCGCGACGGCGTCGGCCAGCCGGAAGCCGGCGTTGTGGCGCGTCGCCGCGTACTCCGGACCGGGATTCCCGAGGCCGACGACCGCGCGCAGACGCTACTCTTCCTTCTTGCCGCCCTTGGGCTTCTCCTCGGCTTTCGGCGCCTTGGCGGGCCCGGCCCCGCCCTCGGGCGCGGCTTCGGCTTCGCCCTCCGCGCCCTCCTCGCCCTCCCGGACCTTGCGGATGAGCTCGGGCTCGGCGATTTCCGCGGCTTCGGGGACCGGCGCGGCGACTTCCTCGGCGCGCGGCGGCACGACCGTCGCGATCGTCAGGTCGGCGCCCGTCAGGATCTCGGCGTTGGCGATGGTGAGGTCCCGCACGTGCAGCGAGTCCCCGATCTTCAGCGCGCTGACGTCCAGCTCCACCCGGTCGGGGATGTGCTCGGGCAGGACCTCGATCTCGACGGCGCGCGTCACCTGGTCGAGCACGCCGCCCCCGTTGCGCACGCCGTCGGGCGCGCCCACGAGGTGCACCGGCACCTCGAGCGTGATCTTCTCGTGGGCGTGGATCTCATAGAAATCGACGTGGATGATGTCGGGGCGGATGGGGTGGCGCTGGATCTCGCGGATCAACGCGCGCAGCTTCTTGCCGTCCACCGTCAGCTCGATGAGCGTGCTCGCGGGGTCGATGCCCGCGAGCGCCTTCTCGAGCGCGAGGGAGTCGACGACCAACGGCTGCGTCGGGCGGCCGTGTCCGTAGAGGACCGCGGGGACGTGCTGGGCGAAACGCGTCTGGCGCGCCGCGCCCTTGCCCGTCTTCTCGCGCAGGTCCGCCGCGATGCTCACTGTCTGTGCCATACCTCAGTCCTCGGTTCTCGGTGGTCGGCCGTCAGTCAAACAACGAGCTGACCGACTGATTCGAATGCTCGTAGCCGATGGCTTTGGCCATCAGGCTGGCGATCGACAGCACCTTCAACTTCTCGAACATCCGCTCCTCGGGGATGTGGATCGTGTTCGTCACCGTCACCTCTTCGATCGGCGCGGCGCGCATCCGCTCGACCGCCGGTCCCGAGAGCAGCGCGTGCGTCGCGAAGGCGAAGATGCGGCGCGCGCCGAGTCGCTTCAGCGCCTGCGACGCCTCGCAGATCGTCCCCGCGGTGTCGATCATGTCGTCGGGGATGAGGCAATCCTTGCCCTCGACCTCGCCCACGACGTTCACCACTTCCGCGATGTTCGCCGACGGCCGCCGCTTGTCGATGATCGCGAGCGACGCGTTCAGCCGCTTGGCGAAGCCGCGGGCCATCTTCGCCGAGCCCACGTCTGGCGCGACCACGACCGGATCGGTGAGCGACTTGGCCCGGTAGTGGCTCACGAACACCGGCGCCGCATACAGGTGGTCGACGGGGATGTCGAAAAACCCCTGCACCTGGTGGGAATGGAAATCCATGCCCAGCACGCGGTCGGTCCCCGCGTGCGTGATCAGGTTCGCCATCAGCTTGGCGCTGATCGCCACGCGCGGCTGGTCCTTGCGGTCCTGGCGGGCGTACCCGAAGTAGGGCAGCACCGCGGTGACGCGGGCGGCGCTCGCGCGCCGCGCCGCGTCGATCAGGAGCAGCAGCTCCAGATAATTCTCCGCCGGCGGATTCGTGGGCTGGATGATGAAGACGTCCCGCCCCCGCACGTTTTCGTCGATCTTGACGAAGATCTCGCCGTCGGCGAAGCGTCGCAGCGTCACGGCGCACAGCGGCTCGCCTAAATGCTGGGCCATCTCCTCGCCGAGCGGCCGGTTGGCCGTGCCGGCGAGGAGCAGGAGCTGGCTGCGCGACAGCGACAGATCCCGCATCGGCGCCCGGAAAGTAGTCGCCAAGCCCCGGATCGCCAAGCCCTTACCGGCGGTGGCGGCTGCCCGTATGCTACTCGGCGTGAGCGACCTGCAGTCCCGCCTGGCCGCCGCGTTGGCTGGCCGCTACACGCTGGAGCGTGAGCTCGGGCGTGGGGGCATGTCCCTTGTCTTTCTCGCCCATGACGAGCGCCACGACCGCCGCGTCGCCCTGAAGGTGCTGCGCCCCGAGCTGGGAGTCACGCTCGGGCCGGAGCGCTTCCTCCAGGAGATCCACGTCGCCGCGGGGCTCGCGCACCCCCACATCCTGCCGCTGTTCGATTCCGGCGAAGCCGACGGACTGCTGTTCTACGTCATGCCGTACGTCGAGGGTGAATCGCTGCGGCTGCGGCTGCACCGCGCCGGCCCGCTCGCGCTCGCCGAGGCGCTGCAGATCACGCTCGAGGTCGCGGACGCGCTCGAGTACGCGCATGGCCACAACATCGTGCACCGCGACATCAAGCCGGAGAACATCCTGCTGCAGTCCGGGCATGCGGTCGTGAGCGACTTCGGCATCGCTCGCGCCATTAGCGCGGCCGATCAGTCACGAATGACCGGGACCGGGATCGCGGTCGGCACGGTGGCGTACATGAGCCCGGAGCAGGCGATGGGCGAGGAGGACGTGGACGGGCGCAGCGATATCTACAGCCTCGGGTGCGTGCTGTACGAGATGCTCGTCGGGCAGACGCCGTTCGCGGGCGGGGCACGGAGCGGCGGGCGACTGGCCGCGCAGGCCGAGCGGCAGCGGATTCCGCTGGACGTGGAGCTCGCGATCGAGACGGCGCTGGCCGGCGTGCCGGGCGAGCG
>JBOHSP010000374.1:0-3564 GCA_050733275.1 Gemmatimonadales bacterium | reverse complement strand
TCTCAGCCCGCGTTCACGTCACTCCGCGCGGATAACTGCCATCACCGAGACCGGGGCAGCTGGCCCCGAACCGCGCCCGGCGGGAAGTCCGTCGTGTGCACGTTGACGTAGTAGGACTCGGGATTTTCCAGGATTTCCTGGATCAGGCCCCGATCCACGCCGGATGTGCAACCCACCGCCAGCCCCGAGGCATTGGGTGCCGAGAGGGGGACAACGATGGGGCCTCGAATGCCCGGCAGCGCCGCGTGGATGTGGGAGGCCGTCGCGGGCAACGTGAGGTTGGACACGGAGACATCCCAGCAGACCTCGGCCTCGCCGTGGTTGAGCGTAATGAGCGCCGTGCCCGCGCCGTCCGGGTCGCCCTCCCATGCTGGAGTCGTGGTGACCTCCTGGGTCATGTCGGTCGACAGTGGCCGGCCGCCGTGATCGGCGCCCGCGATGACCGCGAGCGCTACCGTCGGCCCTGCGGGGCTTGGCCCATCCTGGTTGCACCCCGCCGCCGCGGCTGCGGCGAGGAGGAGTGCGATGCAGCGATTCATGGCTTTCTCCTTTTTGGCGTAGTGCTTGCTGCGTCCTGTTGCCGGGGGTATGCTAGCGGCGGGGCATCGCGGCAGTCTCGCGGTGCTGTCGCGTTTCTCTCGCGAGGCCTATGGTGTTGACGCTCAAGCTCCTCGGCCCGCCGTCGCTGGTCGCGCCCGGTGGGTCCATCAGGGGACGCGCGGCGCAGGGCCGCCGCCTCGCGCTGCTCGCCCTGCTCGCGCTCGCGCGCGGGCGCCCCCTCACCCGCGACAAGCTGATCGCGCTGCTCTGGCCTGAGAGCCCCGCCGACCGCGCCCGCCACCACCTCTCCGACGCCGTCTACATCGTGCGCGCCGCGCTCGGCGAAAACGTGATCACCTCGGCAGGCGACGAGCTGGCGCTCAATCCCGCCGCGATCACGAGCGACGTGGAAATGTTCGAGCGGCGGCTCGATGCCGGGGACCGCGAGGCCGCGGTCGCGCTGTTCGCGGGGCCGTTGCTCGACGGCTTCCACCTGTCGGACGGCGCGGAATTCGAGCATTGGCTCGACGCGGAGCGCGCGCGGCTCGGCCAGCGCTACGCAGCAGCCCTCACCGCGCTGGCGGAGGCGAGCGAGGGGCGCGACGATTTCGCCGCCGCGACGGCGTGGTGGCGCCGCCTCGCGGCGCATGACCCGTACAGCGGCCGAGTGGCGCTGCGCCTGATGCGCGCTCTCGAGGCTGGCGGGGATCGCGCCGCGGCGTTGCAGCACGCGCGCGGGCACGCCGCGCTGCTGCGCGCGGAGTTCGAGGCGGAGCCCGACCCCGACGTGACCGCGTTCGCCGAGCGCCTGCGCCTTGAACCGCCCACCCGACCGGCGCCCGAGCCGGTCGCAGCGCGCGAGGGAAGCCCGGCGGCGCATCGCGGTGCGGTTCCAGCCGGTGGCGAAGCGGTGGAGCAGGGAAGGAGGGCGGCGCGGGGTTATCGGGCGGCGCTCGCCGCCGTGCTGCTGGTGCTCGCCATCGTCGGCGTGTACGGCCTGCGCGAGGCGCAGCTGGCGGCGCCGCCGCACGACGCACGTTCCGTTGCGGTACTGCCGTTCGTCAACATGAGCCCGGACCCGGAGAACACCTACTTCAGTGATGGGCTGAGCGAGCAAATCATCGCGATGCTCAGCCGCATCGCCGGGCTGCGGGTCGCGGCGCGCACCTCGTCATTTGCTCTCCGGGACCGCCGGCTCGATGTGCGCGCCATCGGTGACACCCTTGGCGTCGGCGCGGTCCTCGAGGGCAGCGTGCGGACGGACGGGACGCGGCTGCGCGTGACGGCGCAGTTGATCGACGCGGCCAGCGGCTATCACATTTGGTCGGACGAGTACAATCGGGAGCTGGAGGACATCTTCGCGGTGCAGGAGGAGATCGCGAGCGCGATCGCCGGCGCCCTGGAGCTGCGTCTCGCGGGCGCCGCGACGGCGTTTCGGGCTCGACCCCAACCCGATCTCGAGGCCTACGACCTGTACCTGCGAGGCTTGTACCTGCGGAACAGTCTGACCGCCGACGCGCTGCGGCAGGCGACGCAGTACTTCGATCGCGCGATCGTGCTGGAGCCCGACTTCTCGCTGGCCTATGCCGCGAAGGCGAGCGTCATCGCGCCGCAGATCTATTTCGGCTACGTCCCGCGCGCGACGGGCGTGCCCGAGCTGCGCGCTCTCACGGCCCGCGCGCTCCAGCTCGACTCTACGCTGGGCGAAGCGTACGTCGCCCTTGGCGTGCTGCGCCTGTTCTTTGAATGGGACTGGGACGGCGCCGAGCAGGCGCTGCGCCGCGCGATCGAGCTGAACCCCAACGACGCGCACGCCCACCACCATCTCGGCAATTACCTGACCACCATCGGACGCCTTACGGAGGCCATTGCCGCGCGCGAGCGGTCGGCGGAGCTCGATCCACTGAACCCGCGCTCACGGTACACGCTCGCGGGAAGCTACGCGTACGCCGGTGACTTCGAGCGCGCCATCGTGGAGTACCGGCGCGCGCAGCAAGTCGACCCCGTCAACCCGCTGGCAATCGGTCTTGGGCCCAGGCTCCCCTCCGGTGTCGCACACGCGCTGCTCTTGCAGGGCCGCGAGGCGGAAGCCGTGGAGGAGTACCTCGAGATCGCCGCCCTGCGCGACGCGACCCGCGGCGAGCTGGAGGGGCTGCGCCGGGCGTTCGTGGAGTCGGGGATGTCGGGCTTTTGGCGGAAGTGGCTGGACATGGACCTGCGGCAGTACGGCAACGCCCCCGACCCCATGCGCCTCGCCACGCTCTGGGCGCTGGCTGGCGACACGGCTCGAGCTTTCCACTGGCTCGAGCGCGCCTACGCCGAACGCAATGCGGGACTCGTGTACCTGCGGCGGGACCTCGTGTTCGAGAGCCTGGCCTCCCACCCCCGGGTCGCGCGCATCTTCCGCGCGATGAAGCTCCCCGCGCCAGCTCGGCGAGACTAGCGGGCGCGCTCCGCCACCACCAGCCACCAATCCGCCCGCGCGCCGTTCTGCCCCTCCTCGATGAACGGATCCTCCAGCCGCGTAATCCGAAAGCCGGCCAGCAGCAGATCGTGCACGGCGAACCACGAGCCCAGCTCGTGACTGCGTTCCTGCGCCGGCCGCTGATCTCGCAGATTTCGCGCAGATGGAATCTGATCAATGATGACCAGCTTGCCACCGGGTTTCAGGGCGCGCCCGAGGCCCCCCAGCATAGCCTCCGGGTCGGTGAACTCGTGGTAGGCGTTCATGATGAGCGCGGCGTCCAGGGTGGCGGGCGGGAGCCGGGGGTCCTCGGGCGACGAGGGGATGATCACCACGTTCGCCCACTCGTCGCGGGCCGCCCGGCGCCGCAGGCGTTCGATCACGTCCTGGTCCACGTCTACGGCCAACACCCGGCCTGCCGCGCCCACGGCCTGGGCCAGGCGGGCCGTGAAGAACCCGCCGCCCGCGCCGACGTCGGCGACCACGGCGCCCGGCGCCACGCCCAGCGCCGCGAAGACGTCGGGGACGCGCTGCCAGCGCTCGCGCGCCTCTTCGCCCTG
>JBOHSP010000373.1:0-3990 GCA_050733275.1 Gemmatimonadales bacterium | reverse complement strand
GGCGCCGGGGCCCCGGCGACCAGAAAAAACGATCGGCCGGCACCACGTAACACGGGCCGGCCGACCGGTACAACAGGAGCAGGGAGGATTATTGAAGCCCGAAAGAAATGACTGGTCCCTCACCACGGAGTTTGTCTTCCCCACGAGGGGGCCTGACATGGGCCGCAGTATCTGGGTCCACGATCGAGCCTGTTGGCTCAATAATTTGACTCCCCACCCCTGCTTACTAGAATAGTTCGGGGACCTGAAAGGTCAACGGCCGTGAATCTCACACTCGTTCTGGCCTGCGTGCTGATGCTGGCGTGGCTCGTGCTGGCGTTCGTGGCGCAGCTGCCCAGCGGCACGGTGCACCTGCTGTACGCCGGCGCGGTCATCCTGTTCGCGCGCCGCGTACTCGTCGGCGCCCCGCGCTTCCGCTCCTGATGCGGCGACTCGCGACCCGGCGTTGGGATCCGCGGCGTGGACCGTTGCAGCTCTCCTCCGTGCGCCGCGCCCTCGAGTCCGAGGGCATGGTCACCGCCTGGTGGTCCGACGTCCCCGGCACGCGCGTCCCCACGCACACCCATGAGTTCGCGGAAACGCGGTGGGTACTCGAAGGGTTTCTCCGCATCACCGCCGGCGACCGCACCATCGACCTGGGCCCCGGCGACCGGCTCGATCTCCCGCCGCGCACGCCTCACGCCATGGAAGTGCTCGGGCTGGGGCAGGTGATCTACGTGACGGGCAAGCCGAAAAACGACGTGACGGTGTAAGACGCTACGGTGTGGGGCGCCGCACACCGTAGCGTCGTCGCGACAGCGCGACCGCCCTATAACCCGCGCTTGTTCACCAGCCGATTCGGCGTGCCCGTCCGATTTCCCGTGATGACGCCCGTCGTGGCGTTCGCGATGATCCAGTTGGCGACCGTCGCGGACGGCTGATCGCCGTTGACCGCTTTGTACAGCACGGCCACGCCGGCGACGTGCGGCGACGCCATCGACGTGCCGCTCAGCGACATCGTGAGGCCCAGGATAAAGTCGGACACGATCGCCGAGCCGGGGGCGTAGGCCTCCACGCAGGTTCCCCAGTTCGAGAACGAGGCCTTCGCGTCCGTCCGGGTCGACGCGGCCGTCGTGAAGACGTTTGCGGCGCTGGCCGGCGACGTGGTGCAGGCGTCGGCGTCCTCGTTGCCGGCCGCGACGGCGACGAACACGCCGGCGTTGGCGAGATTGGTCGTCGCGGTGTTGAGCGCCGTCGAGAGACCCCCCCCAAGCGACAGGTTCGCGACGGCCGGCTTCACGTGGTTTTGCCGCACCCAGTCGAGCCCCGCGATGATCTGCGAGGTCAGCCCCACGCCGGCGCAGCTCAGCACGCGCACGCCGTGCAGCCGCGCGCCTTTGGCTACCCCGTACGTGGCGCCGCCGATGGTTCCGGCGACGTGCGTGCCGTGCCCGTTACAGTCCTCGCCCGTGAAACCGAACAGCCCGAACGTGAACGCGTCGTACACGTTGTCCGCGCGGCCCCCGAAGTCCGGGTGAAGGCTCCAGATGCCCGTATCGATGATGTAGGCGTGCACGCCAGCGCCCGTGGCGGTGTACGTGTACGTCCGCGAGAGCGGCAGCGCCTGCTGATCGATGCGGTCGAGGCCCCAGGGGTCGCCATTCGTGTCCATGCTCTGCGTCGTCGCGTCAAAGGTGTAGACCTGGTCGGGCTCGACGTAGGCTACCGCCGGGTTGCGCGATAGCGCGCGCACCGCGGCCTCGGGCAGCGCGGCCGCGAAGCCGTGCAGGGCGCTGGTGTAGACGTAACGCAGCGTGCCCCCGTGCGCCGCCACGAGGCGTCGCGCCAGTCCGGGGGGATCGGGGACATCGGGATGGAACACGACGATGTACTCGCCGGGCACCCGGCCGTCCGCTGCCGCGGCGGGCACGGGGACCGCAGCGGCGGGAGATGATTCGGGTGTGGTCGCGTCGCGACAGGCGGCCACCCCGAACCACACTGGGGCCGCGAAGGCGAGCAGGGTTCTCCACATCATACCGGCTCTCCTAAACAGGGTCGCCGTTCGGGACAGCAAGAACCGTTCTTTGGAATTTGCACCGCGCGATCGGCCCGGCCTGTGGCGGGCGTGCGACAGTTAGATCTCCCAGTTGGAAAGCAGCACGCCGTCGTCGCCCGCCGGGTGCCGCTCGGGATAGCCCTCGTAGGTCATGCGCAGATCGGTCCAGCGCACGCGATAGCCCCGCGCGATGAGACGGCGGAAGGCGTCGTGGTAGCGGCTCTGGCAGCGGATCGCGACGCGGCGGATCCCCGTGTGCGCGGCGGCGGCCTCCACACCGGCGATCGCGGCTTCGAACGCGCGCGCGCCGCGGGCCGCCAGCTTGAGCACGCGCACCTCGTCGCGCTGGCGACTGTCGGCCAGCGGGACCGAATGCCAGAGCACCATGGCATCGACCTCCGCGCCAGCGGCGTCTTCCACGAGCGAGACGTCCCCGAGTCCCAGATCCCGCGTGAGCCGGATCTCCCGCGTGAAGTCGAGGCCGGGCAGCAGCCCGTGCAGCAGGCGCCGCACGGCCGCGAGCGGCCCCTCCGGATCACCGCCGCGCTGGGAGAGCAGCACGGGCGCCGGGTGGCCGCGGGTCGGGATCTCGTTGGTCAGCGTGATCGTCAGGTGCCCGGGGACGAAGCCGAGCCGGGCGTAGAACCCGATGTTCTCGGGCGTGCGCGGCATGGTCTCGAGGCCGATGGTGGTGGCGCCGCGGTCGACGAGCCAGTCGGCGGCGGTGCGCACGATGGTTTTCCCGACGCCGGCGCCCTGGCGATCGGGCCGCACGGCGAGCGGACCCATCCACCCCTCGAGTCCCGCCTGGTGCGCGATGTTGAAGGCCGCGATCTCGTCATGCTCGTCGCGCCACACCATCGCGCCCTCACCGGCGTCGAGCAGCGCGTAGCGCCACACCAGCGGGTTGAGCTGCGGCACGCGCACCCCCACCAGTCCGTCGCGCCGGTAGCGGTCGGTGAAGGCTTCGGCAAAGACGCGATTCAGCCCCTCGATGTCGCGCTCGCCGGCGGGCTCCGGCCCGCTGACGCGGGTATCAGGCAGCCACGCTCGCATCGGGGGCTCCCAGGGTGGCAGTGTCGTCGCGCACGACACTGGCGCCGGCGGTTGGGTCGTAGGCGACGCGGATCACCCGGTCCAGGCCGTCGCGCACCTGCTCGATGTGCGTGATGAGAATGACCTGCGGGAACCGGTCGCCCAGGCGGCGCAGCAGGGCGAGGACGTGGTGGCGGCGGCTTTCGTCGAGCGAGCCGAAGATCTCGTCCAGCACGAGCAGCGACAGCGGCTGTCCCGCGCGCTCGGCGATCATCTGCGAGATGGCGAGGCGCAGCACGAGGTTGGCGACGTCTTCCTCGCCGCCCGAGATCACCGGTTTGGGCACGCCGTCGTCGAGCACGCACACGCGGTAGTCGTCGTCGAGGTCCACTTCGTTGTAGCGGCCGTCGGTGAGATCGGCGAGGAACGCCGATGCCAGCCCGCTGATCTCCGGCCGCATGGCCGCGTTCAGCTCCCCGCGCAGGGCGGAGAACGCGCGGTCGAGCTCGTTGTGGAGCCGCAGCTCCGTCTTGTGCTCTGCGATGGTCTGCTCGCGCGCCGCGCGTTCCGCCGAGCGGCGCTCCGCCTCGCGCACTGCGGTCTCGGCCGCGACCAGCTCGCCCCGCGTCTCCGCCACCGCCAGCTCGGCGGCGCGCAGCGCGTGGGTGGCGCGGTCGTGCCGCTCGCGGGCGCGCGCGAACTTTTCCTCGGAGAACCCCTCGGCTGCGACCGCGGCGGCGAGCTGGCGCGCCTGCTCTTCGCGGCGCGACAGCTCCTGCTCGGCGAGCTCGGCTTCGCGCACCAGCACCTCGGCGCGCTCGGCCCGGGCCGTCAGCGCCGCCGCCTGCAGCGCCACGGGATCGAGCCGCGCCAGCTCCTCGCGCACCGCCGCGTGGCGGGCGGCGTCGTAGTGCGCCGGC
>JBOHSP010000372.1:0-11677 GCA_050733275.1 Gemmatimonadales bacterium | reverse complement strand
GGTACGTCGACGACTTCGAGCGCCACAAAGCGGAGCTGGTATCGTCGGCGATGCCGATGCAGTGGGCGGTGATCGGCGGCGCGTTGTTCGTTGTCGGTGCCTTGGGCGTGTATGAGCTGGTGGTGTTGGGGTTGGCCCGCGTGGGGCGGGTCTTCCGGCGGTCCAGCCCGGATCCCGCTCCCTGGACGCCCGGGCCGCCGATTGACCGGACCGGGTGACGCCGGTAAGTTGTTGCCCGATGCCCACCTACGAGTACAAGTGTCCCGCCGGGCACCGCTTCGAGAAATCCTTTCCCCGCATCACGAGCAAGCGTCATGCTCCGTGCCCCGAGTGCGGTAAGCGGGCGGAGCGGCTGATCTCGGGAGGCACGGGTCTCGTCTTCAAGGGGTCCGGTTTCTACATCACCGATTACAAGCGGGCGGAAAAACCCGAGAAGGCGGAGAAGCCAGCCGAGAAACCGGATCAGTCCGGCTCGCCTGCCGCGCCGACGTCGAAGCCGAAGAAAGACTCCAGCTCCGACAAGTGACGGCGCACGAAACGATCCGCGCGGCGCTGGCTCGAGCGGCGGCGCGACTCGGTGCGCCTGCCACCGAGGTCTCGCTCGAGCGACCGCGCGACCCCGCGCACGGCGACATCGCCACAAACCTCGCCCTGGCGCTCGCGAAGACCCTGGGCCAGAAACCCCGCGCCGTGGCGGAGCGGCTCGTGGCCGGCCTCGAGCTGCCGGCGGGTCTCGTGCGCCGCACCGAGATCGCGGGCCCCGGGTTCATCAACTTCTTCCTCGCCGAGGCGCAGGTCGTCGGCACGCTGCCGGCGATCCTGGCGGCCGGCGCCGGCTACGGGCGCAGCGACGTCGGGCAGGGCGCCCCGGTCAACGTGGAATTCGTCTCGGCGAACCCGACGGGGCCGCTGCACGTGGGGCATGGACGCCAGGCCGCGCTGGGCGACGCGATTGCGTCGCTGCTCGAGTGGACCGGCTGGCGCGTGACGCGGGAGTTCTACTACAACGATGCCGGTGGCCAGATCCTGAACCTCGCGCGCAGCGTCCAGGCGCGGGTCCGCGAAGCGCGCGGCCTGCCGGCGGAGCTGCCGGAGCAGGGTTATCACGGCGACTACATCCGGGAAATGGCCGAGCGCTATGTCGCCGAGCACCCCGATGATTCCGACGCGGCCGACCTCGAGGCGGTGCGCACGTTCGCCGTCGCGTACCTGCGCGCCGAACAGGATCGCGACCTTCAAGCGTTCGGCGTGCGGTTCGACGTCTACGTGCTCGAGTCGTCGCTGTACACGACCGGCAAGGTGGACGAGACGCTGGGCCGGCTCGTCGGAGCGGGCCATACCTACGAGCGCGACGGGGCGCTATGGCTCAAGACGACGGATTTCGGCGACGACAAAGACCGCGTGATGCGCAAGAGCGCCGAGAAGGGAAGCGACTACACCTATTTTGTCCCCGACGTGGCGTATCACGTGACCAAGTGGGAGCGGGGCTTCGGCCGCGCCATCAACGTGCAGGGCGCGGACCATCACGGCACCGTGGCGCGGGTGCGGATCGGCCTCCAGGCCCTGGAAATGGGGATTCCGCCGGGATATCCCGAGTACGTGCTGCATCAGATGGTGACGGTGATGCGGGGTGGTGAGGAGGTGAAACTGTCCAAGCGCGCCGGCAGCTACGTGACCGTGCGCGAGCTGGTCGAGGAGGTGGGCCGGGACGCCGTCCGCTTCTTCTATCTCATGCGGCGCAGCGAGACCCATTTCGTGTTCGACGTGGATCTCGCCAAGGCCCAGACCGAGGAGAACCCCGTCTTTTACGTCCAGATGGCGCACGCGCGGATGGCGGGGATCTTCCGCGTGGCGGGGCGGGACCCGGCCAGCGTGCGCGCCGATGGCACCGATCTGGGGCTGCTCACCCAGCCCGAGGAACTCGACCTGCTCAAGGAGCTGGCCGACTTTCCGGCGGTGGTGGCGGGTGCGGCGGCCGCGCGCGAACCGCACCGCATCACGGGCTATCTGGAGGGATTGGCGCGGATCGCGCACGCGTGGTATCACAAGTACCGCGTGCTGGGCGAGCCGCAGGAAGCCGCCCGGCTGGTGCTCGCGCGGGCCGTGCAGCAGGTGCTCGCGAACGGCCTGACCCTGCTGGGGATTCGCGCCCCGGAACGGATGTAACGTGACCCTGCTCGTGGTTGGCTCGATCGCCCTGGACTCGGTGATCACGCCGTTCGGCGAAACCGCCGACACGCTGGGCGGCGCCGCCGTGTTCTTCGCCATGGCCGGCGCGGTCCTGCACCCGGTGCAGGTCGTGGGCGTCGTGGGGAACGATTTTCCCGAGACGCACCTGCAGGCGCTGGGGCGCCGCGGGGTGGACCTCGCGGGCGTCGAGCGCCAACCCGGCGAGTCGTTCCGCTGGAAGGCGCGCTACTCCTACGACCTGGCGAGCCGCGAGACGCTGGAAACGCGGCTCGGCGTGTTCGCCGACTTCCGCCCCCGCATTCCCGACGGGTTTCGCGCTGCCCGCTACGTGTTTCTCGGCAACATCGATCCCGAGCTGCAGCTCAGCGTGCTCGATCAGGTCAGTGACCCGACGCTCGTGGCCTGCGACACGATGAACTACTGGATTCAGGGCAAGCGCGACGTGCTGCTCGAGCTGCTGCGGCACATCGACATCCTGATGGTGAACGACTCGGAGGCGCGCGAGCTGTCGGGCGACTGGAACATCTACCGCGCGGCGCGCTGGATCCTGGGCCGCGGCCCTCGCATGGCCGTCATCAAGCAAGGCGAGCATGGGGCGCTGCTCGTCGATGCCGACACGACGTTCAAGGTGCCCGCCTACCCGCTCCAGGAAGTCTTCGACCCGACCGGCGCGGGCGACGCCTTCGCGGGGGGCTTCATGGCCCACGTCGCGCGCACCGGCGACCTGTCGTTCCCCAATCTGCGCCGCGCCATGGTCTACGGCTCGGCGATGGGCTCGCTCGCCGTCGAGGCGTTCGGCGTGCAGCGCCTCGAGCAGGTGACGCTGCGCGAGGTGCGGGCGCGGGTGCGCGCGTTCCGTGATCTCGTGCACTTCGCGCTCGACGGCGAAGACGCAGGCGAGCCGCCCGCGTGAGCTCGCGCCGGGTGGACCGCTACGCGGCGGCGGGCGTGCGGGCCGACGCCGCGGACGAAGCGAAGCGCCGCATCGCCGAGCTGGTCCGCAGCACGCGCACCTCGCTCGCCGCGGGCCACATCGGGGCGTTCGGCGGGATGGTGCGGCTGCCCGCCGGGTATCGCGCGCCGCTGCTCGTCATGTCCACCGACGGCGTGGGCACCAAGGTGCTCGTGGCGGCGGCCGCGGGCCGCCACGACACCGTGGGCGAGGACCTCGTCAACCATTGCGTGAACGACATCCTCGTCCACGGGGCCCAGCCGCTGGCGTTTCTCGACTACCTTGCGGCCGGCAGCCTCGATCCCGCGGTGGCCGAAGCCCTCGTCGCCGGGATCGCCCGCGCCTGCCGCGCTCACGACATGACCCTGGTCGGGGGCGAGACGGCCCAGCTCCCCGATCTCTATCAGCCCGGCCACTACGATCTCGCCGGCACGATCGTGGGCGTGGTCGAAGAAGCCGCCGCCATCCACGGCGACCGCGTGGCCGTGGGCGACGCGCTCATCGGCTACGCGTCGAGCGGACTGCATACCAACGGCTACACGCTGGCCCGGCGCATCGTCTTCGACGAGCTGCGGCTGGGGATCGACGATCCGTTCCCCGAGACCGATCAGACGGTCGGCCAGGTGCTGCTCGCCGTGCACCGGAGCTACGCCGCAGCGGTGCGGCCCGTAGTGGCGCGCCTGCACGCGCTCGCCCACGTCACCGGCGGCGGCATTCCCGGCAATCTGGCGCGCGTGGTGCCTGCGGGCTGCGAGGCGGTCGTGAACGCCGGGACGTGGCCCTGGCCGCCGCTGTTCCGCGTGTTGATGCGCGCCGGCCGCGTGTCGCTCGACGAGATGCGGCGCGTCTTCAATATCGGCGTTGGCCTGATCGCCGCGGCCGCGCGCGACGACGTGGAAGGCGCGGTGCAGGCAGCCGAGCGCGCCGGCGTGCGCGCCTGGATCATCGGCGAAATCCACCCGGGGCGGGGTGGTGTGCGCTTTGCCGAGCGATAACGGGCTCGAAGCGGCGGCGATGCGCCGGGCGCTGGAGCTCGCCTGGCAGGGGTGGGGCCGCGTGGCGCCCAACCCGATGGTCGGGGCGGTCGTGCTGCGCGATGACGCAACCGTCGCCGAGGGGTGGCACGCTGAGTACGGCGCACCACACGCCGAGGTCAACGCGCTGCGGGCCGCCGGGGAGCGGGCGCGCGACGCCACGCTCGTGGTTACGCTCGAGCCCTGCGCGCACCACGGCAAGACGCCGCCCTGCACGGATGCCGTCCGCGAGGCGGGCATCCGGCGCGTCGTCGCGGCGATCCGCGATCCCGATCCCGAAGCCGGCGGCGGACTCGAGGTGCTGGGGGACGCCGGCGTCGCGGTCGAGGTCGGGGTGTGCGCCGCGGAGGCGGCCGCGCAGAACGGCGCGTTCCTCACCACCCGGGTCCAGACGGAACGGCCGTTCGTCGCCCTGAAGCTCGCGACCTCGATCGACGGGCGCATCGCCGATGTCGGCGGGCGCTCGCAGTGGATCTCCGGCGAAGAGGCGCGCGCCCATGTGCACTGGCTGCGCGCCGGCTTCGACGCGATCGCGATCGGCGGGACCACGGCGCTCACCGACAACCCCCAGCTCACGGCCCGCGGCACGGTCACGCCCCGCCGCCCGCCCGTGCGCATCGTCTTCGACCGCCGCGCCATGCTCAATCCCGGCGTGCAGGTGGTCCAGTCCGCCCGGGAGGTGCCGACCTGGGTGGTCGCGTCCCCCGAAGCGCCCAGCGCCAACGTGCGCGTGCTCGAGGGCAACGGCGTCCGCGTGTTCCGACCCGAGAACCTGCGCCAGGCGTTCGCCCAGCTCCGGCTCGCCGGGATCCAGTCGCTGCTGTGTGAAGGGGGCGGCGCCCTCGGCACCAAGCTCCTCGCCGAGGGCCTCGTGGACCGGCTCTATTGGGTCCAGGCGCCCGTGTGGCTGGGGCAGGGCGCCGTGCCGGCCTTCCCCGGCATTCCCGAAGTGCCGCTGGCCGACGCGCCCCGCTGGACGGTGGTGGAGCGCCGCGCGTTGGGCGCTGATACATTACTCGTACTGGACCGCCGGCTATGTTTACCGGAATCGTAGAGGCGGTGGGCCGGGTGGCCGCGGTGACCGTAAACGACGGCGCAGTACTGCGCATTACTGCGCCGTTACGGCGGTTACGCAAAGGTGAGAGCATCGCCGTGAACGGCGCCTGTCTGACGGTCGAGCGCGTGGTCAAGGGTGGCTTTACGGTGCATGCGGTGGGCACGACGCTGGAGCGGACCGCTATCGGCGAGTGGACGCGCGGCCGGCGCATCAATCTCGAGCGCGCGCTGCGCGTGACCGACCGGCTGGGCGGGCATTTCGTGCAGGGCCACGTGGACGGAATAGGAATCGTCGAGAAAACGGCGTCGAGCGAGAAGCCGTCGAACGAAGGCGTATGGCTCTTGGACATCGCGGTCCCCGCGGATGTGGCCGAGACGACAATTCTCCGGGGAGCGATCGCGATTGATGGTGTGAGTCTCACCGTCAACGCGATCCCGCGCCCCGGCGTCGTGCGGGTCTCGCTCGTGCCATACACACTCGCGCACACCACGCTGGGGACACTGCAGGCGGGCGACCGCGTGCACGTCGAGGCGGATGTTCTGGCAAAGTACGTGAGGCAGCTATGCCGTTCGAGAACGTAGAGCAGGCGATCGCCGACATTCGCGCGGGCAAGCTCGTCATCGTGGCCGACGACGAGCGCCGCGAGAACGAGGGCGACCTGGTGGGCGCGGCCGAGAAGGTCACGCCGGAAATGATCAACTTCATGGCCACGCACGGGCGCGGCCTGATCTGCGTGCCGCTCACGCCGTCGCGCTGCCTCCAGCTCGGGCTGCCCCAGATGACCGAGCTCAACTCCGAATCGCACGAGACGGCGTTCACGATCAGCATCGACGCCGCGCTGCGGTTCGGCGTGACGACGGGGATCTCCGCCGCCGATCGCGCGGCGACGATCCGCGTCGCCATCGATCCCGCGACGGTGCCGGCGGACCTGCGCCGCCCCGGCCACGTGTTCCCGCTGCGCGCCCGGCCCGGCGGCGTGCTCCAGCGCGTAGGCCAGACCGAGGCGAGCGTGGACCTCGCGCGCCTCGCCGGCCTGTATCCCGCCGGCGTCATCTGCGAGATCCTGAACCCCGACGGTTCCATGGCGCGCCGCGTGGACCTCGAGCGGTTCGCCAGACAGCACGGGATCACGTTCATCACCGTGGCGCAGCTGGTGGCCTACCGGCTCGCGCACGAGCGGCTCGTGCACCGCGTGGCCGATGCCCGCCTGCCCACCGCGTTCGGCGAGTTCCGCATCATCGGCTATCGCAACGACGTGGACGCGGCCGAGCACGTGGCGCTGGTGTACGGCGAGGTGGCGGGCCGGCGCGACATGCTGGTGCGCATGCATTCCAAGTGCCTCACCGGCGACGTGTTCGGCTCGGGGCGCTGCGACTGCGGCTGGCAGCTGCACAACGCGATGCGCATGATCGCGGCGGAGGGCGCCGGCGTCGTGGTGTACCTCGATCAGGAAGGGCGCGGCATCGGTCTCCTGAATAAGCTCAAGGCGTACGAGCTGCAGGATCAGGGACACGACACCGTGGAGGCGAACAAGCAGCTCGGCTTCGAGCCCGACCTGCGCAACTACGGCATCGGCGCGCAGATCCTGCTCGACCTCGGCCTGTCCTCGATCCGCGTGCTGACGAACAACCCGATGAAGCTCGTGGGCCTGGAGGGCTACGGGCTCACGATCGTCGAGCGGCTGCCGATCGTCCCGGCGCCGTCGGAGGAGAACCGCGCCTACCTGGATGTGAAGCGGGACAAGCTCGGCCATTTTCTCACGCACTGACCCGTGGCCGGTCGCACTCCCTCCACCCGCCAGCATCTTCCCCGCGTGGCGGTGCTCGTCAGCCGGTTCAACGAACAGGTCTCGACGCTGCTGCTCGACGGCGCGCGCGACGCGCTGCGGCAGGCCGGCATTCCCGATGCGCAGGTGGAGGTGATCTGGGTGCCGGGAGCGTTCGAGCTGCCGGTGGCGGCGGAGGCCGCGGCCGCGTCGGGCCGCTACGACGCCCTCGTCGCCCTCGGGTGCGTGATCCGCGGGGAGACGGCGCACTTCGAGTACGTCGCGGGCGAGGCGGTCCGGGGCCTGGGGAACGTGGCGCTGGCGCATCGCATCGCGCTGGGATTCGGCGTGCTGACCACCGATACGCTGGAGCAGGCGATGGCGCGGGCCGGCGGGCCCGCCGGGAACAAGGGCGCCGACGCCGCCCGCGCCGCGCTCGACACCGCCGCCGTCCTCGAGCGGCTCGGTGCAGCGCCCCGAGACTAGGGCGCGGGCGCGCGCCCTGCAGCTCCTGTACGCGTGGGAACTCACCGGCGAGCCGTCGATCGAGACGGTGGTCGCCCGGGTCGCCACGATGTACGGCGGTCGCCCTGCCGGCTACGACCGCGGAGCCGATCTCGCGGCCCGCGCCGCCGCCAGCCGGCCCGAGTACGATCGCCGCATCGCCGAGGCGGCCCAGCACTGGCGGCTCGAGCGCGTCGGGCTGATCGAGCGCAACATCCTGCGGCTCGCACTCGCCGAGCTGGAGGAGGGCGTGACGCCGGCCCGGGTCGTGATCGACGAAGCCGTGAAGCTGGCGCACTGGTTCGCCGGAGCGCGGGCGCCGGGTTTCGTGAACGGCGTGCTCGATGCCGTGGCGCGCGACTCGGGCG
The DNA here is from genome assembly GCA_050733275.1 of Gemmatimonadales bacterium. Lineage (GTDB taxonomy): Bacteria > Gemmatimonadota > Gemmatimonadetes > Gemmatimonadales > GWC2-71-9 > 20CM-2-65-7. The sequence goes on along the minus strand of JBOHSP010000372.1, from coordinate 3,807 downwards.
CGCTGTGAGAATCCTTCTCGTCAACTGGAACGACCGCCACAATCCGCACGCGGGCGGCGCCGAGGTCCATTTGCACGAGCTGTTCGGACGCCTCGCCGGCTGGGGACATCAGGTGGACCTCATCGCGAGCGGCTGGCGCGGCGCGGCGGCGCACGCCGTCATCGACGGCCTGCGCGTGCAGCGGGTGGGCGGCCGCCACAGCTTCGCGCTGTTCGCTCGCCGGGCCGTGCGCGGCGCGCTGCGCCGGGACGGCTACGACGTCGTGGTCGAGGACATCAACAAACTGCCGCTGTTCCTGCCGGCGCTGACGCCCGTGCCGTTCGTGGCCATCATCCCGCACCTGTTTGGAACTACGGCGTTTGCCGAGGCGAGCTGGCCCATCGCCGCGGCCGTCTGGGCGGCCGAGCGGCCGATCCCGCGGGCCTACCGGCGGGCGGGGTTCCACGCCATTTCCGAAAGCACGCGGGACGACCTGGTGCGGCGCGGTGTCCCGCCCGACCGGATCGTGGTCATTCATCCCGGCGTGGACTCCGCGTGGTATCATCCCGATGCGGCGGTTGCCCGCGCCGAGCGCCCGACATTCTTGTACCTGGGCCGCCTCAAGCGTTATAAAGGAGTGGAGTTGGCGCTGCGCGCCCTCGCGGCCGCACGCGCGGTCCGTCCCGACATGACGCTCGATATCTGCGGCCAGGGGGACGACCGGTCCCGGCTCGAGCGCCTGGTGGCCCGGCTCGGGCTGGGCGGAACGGTGCGATTCCGCGGGTTCGTGGCCGAGGCCGAGAAGCGGTGCCTGCTGCGCAGCGCGTGGGCGCTCGTGTTCCCGAGTCCCAAGGAGGGGTGGGGGATCGCGAACGTGGAGGCGGCCGCGTGTGGGACGCCGGCGCTCGCGTCCGACAGTCCCGGCCTGCGCGAGTCGGTGCGGCATGGGGAGACGGGCTACCTCGTGCCGCACGGTGACTGGCGCGCCCTCGCCGATCGGATGCTCGCGCTCGCGGGCGATCCGGCGCTGGTCGAGCGGCTGGGGCGCGCAGCCCGCGCCTTCGCCGAGGGGCTGTCGTGGGAGACGGCCGCGCGCGCGACGGAAGCTCACCTGCGGCGGGTCATCGCTCAGCGAGGAGGTTGAGGATGCGGATCATGATCACGGCCCGGCACTGCAACCTCGCGGCGGAGCTGCGCGCCCGCGCGCGAGACCTCGCCGAGCGGCTGGCCCGGCTGGCGTCCCGCCCGCACCACGCGCACGTCATCTTCGCGGATGATCATGGCGAGGCGGCCGTGGAGATCCAGCTCCAGGTCCCGCGCGGCCGCGTTCACGTGGGGAAGGCGCTGGCGGCCGATCACCGTTCGGCGCTCGATCAGGCCGCGGCCCGGGTGCGGCGCCAGTTGCAGCGCGGCAAGAGCGGCCCGCGGGCGCGGCGGCAGACGGCCGCGGGCCGGAGCGGCGCGCGGTGAGAGTCCGCGACCTGGTCACGCGCCAGCGCGACACCCTGCAGCTCGAGACGCTGACGGGGGACGCCGGGCTCGACCGCGAGATCCCCTCGGCCGAAGCGTCGAGCCCCGGGCTGGTGCTCGCCGGCTACACGGCGCGGTTCACCGGGACGGACCGGATCCACATCCTCGGCGAAACCGAGATCACCTATCTCGCCTCGCTCGATGCCGCGGCGCGCAGCCGGGCCATCGACACATTCCTCGGCTACGAGCTGCCCTGCGTCATCATCAGCAAGGGCCAGCAGGCGCCCGACGAGCTGCTCGCAGCGGCGCGCGCGCGCAACATCGCCGTGATCCGCACGCGGCTGAAGACGGCGGAGTTCTACGGGCGGCTGAAGCGGTTCCTGGACGACGCCTTCGCCCCCACCACCACGGTGCACGGCTCGCTGGCGGATGTGTTCGGCGTAGGGCTGCTGTTTCGCGGCCGCTCGGGGATCGGGAAGAGTGAATGCGTGCTCGACCTCGTCGAGCGCGGGCACCGGCTCGTCGCCGACGACGTGGTGCACATCACCCGGCGCGGCAATCACGTCCTCATCGGCCGCGGGCACGAGGTATCGCGGCACTACATGGAGATTCGGGGCGTCGGGCTGATCGACATCAACGCGCTGTTCGGGATCCGCGCCGTCCGCCAGCAGAAGCGCCTCGAGGTCGTGGTGCAGCTCGAGGACTGGGACACCACGCGGGAGTACGACCGCACCGGAATCGACGGCCAGGAGACGGAGCTGCTCGGCGTCACGCTGCCGCTCGTCACGGTGCCGCTCAATCCCGGCAAGAACCTCACCGTGGTGTGCGAGGTCGTGGCGATGAACCACCTGTTGCGCTACAGCGGCGTGGACTCCGCGAACGCCTTCAACGAGCGGCTCCTCCGGCGCATGCGCGAAAAGGGCGAGCTGCAGCGGTACCTCGAGGAAGACTATGAATGAGCTGCGGGGTGTGATCGTGTCCCACTCGGCGGTGGCGGAGGCGCTGGTCGCCGCGGTCGCCGCGATCACGGGGATCCAGGGCGTGCTGGTCGCCGTGTCGAACGAGGGCTGCGGCAACGAGGGGCTCGCCGAGCGCCTGCGCGCGGCCGTCGGCCCCGGCCCCGCCGTCCTGTTCGTCGATCTGCCCGGCGGCTCGTGTCTCACCGCCGCGGCGCGCTACGCCAAGCGCCATGCCGACATCGCCGTCGTCACCGGCGTGAACCTCGCCATGCTGCTCGACTTCGTCTTCCACCGCGACGTGCCGCCGGAGACCGCGGCGCGGCGCGCCGTGGACGCGGGCGGCAAGGCCATCCGCGTCACCGCCGCGTGAGCGTCGCGCTCTACCGCATCGACGACCGCCTGATCCACGGCCAGGTGGTGGTGGGCTGGGGCCAGCCGCTCGACTGCACGTTCATCGTGCTGGTCGACGACGAGGTCCGCGGCAGCGAGTGGGAGCAGGACCTGTACCGCATGGGCGTGCCACCGCACATCGAGGTCATCTTCGCGTCGGTGGACGAGGCCGCGCGCCAGCTCCCCACGTGGGAAGCCGACGCGCGCGTCGGCATCCTGCTCGTCGGTGACATCGACACGGCCGTCGCGCTCGTCAGCTGCAGCAACAGCGTCAAGCGGCTCAACATCGGCGGCATCCACCACCGTTCCGGACGCACCGAGCGGCTGCGCTACGTGTATCTCACCGACGAGGAGGCCGCGCAACTCCGCCGCCTCGCCGCGCGGGGCATCGAGGTGACCGCTCAGGACGTCCCGTCGGCCCGCGCCGTCCCCGTGGGAGAGTTCACGTGACCCCCCCGCTCGATCCCGCGGGCCTGATCGCGCTGCTCATCTGGGGCACGCTGGTGGGCGTGGACCTGGTCAGCCTGCCGCAGATGATGATCGCGCGGCCCATCGTGGCGGGGACGATCGCCGGCGCGCTGCTCGGCGACCTCACCGCCGGGCTCACGCTCGGCCTCATCTTCGAGCTGCTGCAGTACGACATCCTGCCCGTCGGCGCGGTCCGCTATCCGGAGTACGGGCCCGCCGTCGTTGCCGCCGTGGCCACGGCCCACGCATCGGCCGGCATGCTCGGCGTGGGGCTGGGGGCGCTGGTTGGCCTGGTGACCGGATTGCTCGGCGGCGTGTCGATTCACCTGCTGCGGCGGTGGAACTCGGTGGTCGTGCACCGGGCCGCGCCGCTGCTCGAGACGGGCGACACCGCGGCGCTGGTGCGCGTGCATCTGGGCGCGCTGGCGCGTGACGCGGCGCGCGCGCTGCTCGTCACCGCGCTCGGCCTGGCGCTCGCCCTCGCCGCCCGGCCGCTGCTCGCCAGCGACTTCACGCTGCGCGACGCGACGCTCCTCACGGT
>JBOHSP010000371.1:0-2914 GCA_050733275.1 Gemmatimonadales bacterium | reverse complement strand
GCGGGGACCTGGTGCGGCGCGAGCCACGCCGGCCACGACGCCGGCTCGTCCGCCACCGCCGACTCGTCGAGCAGCGCGGTCCCGCGCGGGGAGCGCGAGGCCGAGCGGCTCGGCGACCGGGACGAGGTGCTCAGACGCTATCCGCGGCGAGGCGGGCCAGTACACGGCGATCGGCCTGGTCGAGTTCCAGCGCGTCAGCCACGAGATCCTCCCCGGCAGTCCGGCGCCGGCCATAGTCCCCGAGCTGTTCCCAGACGGGGGACTCGGACGGAGGGATCGGCAGCTCCCGCACGACACGCGCGTTGAAGCGGCGGAACCCCCCGCGCGCGGGATCCGCGAGGAGCCGGGCAAGTGCCGTGAGCCAGGAGGTGTTGAACAGGGCGGCGAGCGCGAACGCGTCCGCCTCGGTGCGCGTGGCGATACCGTACACCGTATTGAGCGGGACGAGATCGGCCGCCGGCACGGCGGCGACCAGGCGGCGGGCGAGGTCGGGCCACAGCACGCGGTAGCGCGCGCAGCCGAGCGCGGTCCGGAACAGGCGCCACGGTGCCCCACCGCGATAGTCCGCGCGCCGCCGCAGGCGGTCGGGATCGGCGGACAGGCGCAGGGCGAGTGGCGGCGGCAGTCGCGGCAGCGGCTCGCCGTCGGGGCCGTGCGTCCACAGGAGGTAGCGACGCGGCTCACAGGTCCACGGACGAATGTCGCGGCCGCGCACGGCTGGTCTGGCGCCGGCACAGGGCACGGAAACGAGAAAGACGTCGTCCGCGCCCGTCTTGACGCCAAGCAGCGGGGCCCAGCGCTCACCGACCGCGGGCCATGCGGCCCGAAGTCGCCGCGCGACCCGGTGGGCATCGGGAATCAGGATCCAGGGACCGGAGGTCCGCAGCGAGCCCTGAGAGATCGACGAGGCGGCCGGTTTAGGGCCCAGCGCGGTCGCCGTCGCGGACGACTCCTGGGGCGCGGCGCGCGCGGCGACGAGCGCCATCGGGTACACTGCGGCGCCGAAGGCGCGGGCGTAGGCCTCGGACAACAGTGCCGCGCGCTCGACGCGATAGCGTTCGCTGAGGTGGCCACGCAATGGCTCGGCATACCCGCTGCTCGCGAGCTTGGCGGGAACGAGCAGGGCGGTCGCGCCGCCGGGCCGGGTCAGCTCGAGCGCGCGCTCCATGAAGGCTACCGCCAGGTCGGGAAGATGGGCGAACCCGCTGGCGGCCGGCTTGGCGCCGGCGCGCCAACAGGCGTACCGCTGCGCCAGCGCCTCGCGCACGCGCGGCGCCAGACGCTCGGCGCGCACCCAGGGCGGATTGCCCGCGACGAGATCGAAGCCCCCCTGCTGGACCACGTCGGCGTAATGCGCTTCGAAACAGAAGAAGGGCGCGCGGCCCTCGTCCCGCACTTTCCGCAGCGCGGCGCGCAGGTCTGTGAGACCGGCGCGCAGACGCCGCAAAGCCTGGCGCTGTGACGCCGAGCAGCCGCGCCGTTTGCCGAACAGATCGCGCGCGCGCGCGGCCGCGAGCAGATCGCGCACCGACTGCCGCAGCGTGGTCGCGCCTTCCTCGAGTAGCCGTTCGGCCAGCAACGCTTCAGCGCGCGACAGCTCGGCTTGGGCGGCCCGCTTCGCGAGCCCGGTGTGATCGAACAGGGAACGCCGCACGGCGGCGAGGCGCCGGACTTCTGGTCCGCTGACCCGCCAGACGCGCGTTCCCAGGGACGCGGCGAGTGCCAGCGGGTCGAGCAGCGTGTCGCCCTGACGGATACGGCCGTCGAGGTTGGGAAGGGGCGCGACGCCGGCCGCGTCGGTCGCGCCATCGTCGGCGACGAGCGCGAGCCAGAGACGCAGCTCCGTGAGCCGCACGGCGGTGGGCGTCAGGTCCACGCCGCAGAGCGAGTGCGCGATGACGTCGCGCTTGATCGCGAGCAGCGGCCCCTCGCCTGTCGCGGCCCTGAGCGCCACGAGCTCCTGGAGCGCGCCGAGCAGGAATGCGCCCGAACCCGCCGCGGGGTCGAGCACGGTGAGATCGTGAAGTCTGGGCGCCGGGCGCGGCGCCACGCCCTCGTGCACCCATCGCGCCGCGGTTTCCGCGCGGAGGCCGTAGCGGGTCGTGAGGACGGCCTCGAGGCCAGCGCGCACGAGGTCGCGCACCAGCGCGGCCGGCGTGTAGTAGCTCCCGCTGGAGCGCCGCTCCCCTTCGTCCATCACGCCTTCGAACACCCGCCCCAGCATGTCGGGGGCGACGAGCTCGGCGGCGTCGTCTTCGCGCACGGAGAAGTGGAAGCGCTCGAACACGTCGTCGAATGCGGCGCGCCACTCGGCGTTGCTCCACACAGCCGGCCCGTGGCGCCGTTCGAGCGGCGTGGGCTCGAACAGTCCGCCGTTGAGGAACGGAAGGCGCCCCAGGGCGCGCGCGGCGCCGCTGCGCTCCGGCTCGGGTCGGTTGAGCGCGCCGAAGCACAGCGGGTGCAGGGCGAAGCGATGGAAGTGGCGCCGCCCCGCCAGCGCGGCATCGAGCAGGCGCGGCAGGAAGCGAGGATCGCCGTTGAGCCAGCCCTTGGACTGTATGAAGTAAAGGAACAGCACGCGGGTGAGTGCCGTGAGGGTCAGGGCGTGGCGGTCGGGCTGGCCGCGGGGTGCCTGAAGACGGTCGGTCATGCGCTCCAGCGTGCCGCGAAACGCGCGAAAGAAGCGCGGCGTCACGCCTTCGGTCGCCAGGACCTCATCGACGCGCAGCGCGAGGGCCAGCGCACTCTCGTCCGGGAGCGGCGCGAGCCGCTCCAGCGTGGCGAGCTCGATGGCGGAGGGTCGCGGCAGCCCGCACGTGAGGGTGGCGCGCCAGCCGGCGCACACGAGGTGCCGCGGCCTGGTCTCCTGGCCGCCCAGCGCGCAGGCGAGCCCCCGCTCCGCGGCTCCCGCGAG
>JBOHSP010000370.1:0-3609 GCA_050733275.1 Gemmatimonadales bacterium | reverse complement strand
TCGATCTGCAGCAGGAACTGCCCCTCCCGCACCAGATCGCCCTCCCGCACGCCGATCCGTGTGATCCGGCCCGTGATGTCGGCGCTCACGTCCACCTTCTTCTTGGGCTGAATCTTGCCGCTGGCCGTGACCGTGGCGACGAGGTCGCGCCGTCCGACCTGCTCGAAGCGCACCTCGACGCCTCTGTCGCGCTTGGCGCTGGCACTCACGATCACCAGCAGGACGATCAGGACGCCTGCCCCGCCCCCGACCAACACCTTATTGCGCTTGGACATGATTGCTCGAGTTCCTCGCGGGTTACCGCAAGCTGCGGCCCACCGCGGCTTCCAGCGCGGCCAGGGCCTTGTGATAGTCGTAGCGGGCGTTCACGAACTCGCTCTCCGCCCGCAGCGCCGCCACTTGCGCGTCCAGCAGCTCGAAGAACGTGCCGGAGCCCACCCGATAGCGCTCGGTGGCGAGCTGCAGCTGCTCGCGCGCGGCCGTGCGGTTGGTGTCCTGCAGTCCCACCGCACGGTACGCCGTCTGCAGCGTGAGAAAGGCCTGGCTGACCTCCGTCTGCACCGCCAGACCGCGCGCCCGCACCGCCTCCTCGAGGTCGCCGTGCTGGGCCCGCGCCTCGGATACGCGCAACGGCCGCGAGAAGTTGGTGAAGATGGGCAGGCTGATCGAGAGCCGCGCCTGGAACGGTTGCCGCGTGAAGTCGAAAGGAAAGACCGAGTTGCGATTCCGGATCGCCTGCTCGTCGCCCGCCCCGAAGATGAAGTCGCTGCAGTCCAGCTGGGCCAAGTTCGCGCTCTCGCGAATCTGATTGTTCTCCTGGCAGTCGGCATACTGAAACCGGTACGCATCCTGCTGGCTGGCGATGATCGGGTTCACGTCGGTGAACTGCTGCGTGAACCCCGACCAGCCGGCCGAGAGCGAGACCGTCGGCCCGTAGGACGACGTGGCGGCGCGCACGCCCCAGGCCGCCGCCCGCTCGCGGGCCCGCAGCGCCTGGAGCGCGGGGTTCTGCTGCTCGGCCAGCGTGAGCAGCTCCGGCAGCTCCCAGCGGGGCGGTTGCAGCGCGAACGAGTCGCTCAGCCGCACCCCGGCGATGGCGACGGGCGGCGTGACCCCCATCAGCTCGAACAGCCGCAGCTTCTCGACGCTCACCGCCGTCTGCGCCCGGAGCAGCCCGACTTCCGCCTGCCCCCGCGCGACCTGGGCCTGCCGCACGTCGATCAGCGTCGCCTGTCCGACCCCGTAGCGCGCCTCGGCGAGCTTGAGAAACTCCTCGTTGCGCTCCAACGTGCTGCGCGCGAGCTCCGCCTGCTCGCCCGCCTGCAACACGGTCAGATACTGTTGCGTGATGCCGGTGGTCAACGCGTTGGCGGCGCCGGCAACGTCGGCGTCCACCGCATGCTGCTGCGCCTTGGCGAGCCCCGGTTGCGACAGTATCGCCCCGGACAGCTGCCAGGACAGACCCACATCATAAAAGGAAGACACCGTGGACACGCTCTGCGAGAAGCTCGACGTCAAGAACGTCTGCTCGCCGGGGCCGGTATAGCTCATGCCGCCCGCCGCGGTCACGGTCGGAATGAACAGGCTCGAGTAGGCATTGCGGACGCCCCACGCCGCGGGGCCGCGGTCGTTCAGGGCCTGACGGTAGGCCGGATTGTGATCGCGTGCGACGGCGATGGCATCGGCGAGGGACAGCGTCGTGGGCACCTGCGCCGGGGGCGCCTGTGCGGCGACGATCGCCGGGGCGCAGAGCAGCCCCGTAGCGACCAGCACGTGTCTCATGGTCATCCTTGCGATATGTCGTGAAGTCGACGCCCCTACGCGCAGCAGTCGCACGCGGTTTCGGCCTGCGACCGGTGCGATGGCGCGCCTTCCTGGAACCCCCCAGGCAACGGAAGAACGTAGCCGGGTGGTCTCCACGGTCAACTGCCGGCGAGGCGCTCCGCGGTGAGCCGGCGTGAGGGGATCTCCACTTTCATGAGGCGGCCGGCCGCATCCAGCCAGACGTGGACGCGCTGGTTCGGGCCGCCGCTCACCGTGACATGGCGCAGGGTGACGGGATCGCGGCTCAGCGTAGTGGTGGTGGTGCCGTGATTGCGCACCGTGAGCGTCTCGCGCCGCAGGCTGCGGGGCACGATGGCGGTCACGGACGTGCTGTCTCCGGGCGCTCCCGCCAGCCAGGCGGCGAAGAGGTACAAGGCGAACACCGAGTCATCCAGCACGACGGTGCGATCGCCGGTGGCGAACTCGCGGGCGCGCTCGCTGGCGCGCGAGACCATGCGGACGGTGAAGCGCCCGCGGCCGAGCTCCCCGAGCACCCGCGACGGCTGGTTCGGGTCGGCGACGTCGTACTGCAGGGTGGCGGGCAGCGTGTCGGCGCTGACCTCGAGAATGGGCGCCAGCACGATGACGGGGCGGCCGCGGTCGAAGCGCACGGTCGTGGCCAGCGTCCACCCGGCGCCCCCGCGCGCGAGCCGGCCGTACCGCAGCCGGAATGACTCGCGCGCGATCTCGATCGTATCTTCGCGAATGACGAGCGTGCCGTCGTCGAGCGCACCGCCGCCCGGTGCCGGGGTTTGCAGCAGCGCCAGGGCGAGCAGCCAGGTCATGCGGCCGTCCCCCCCGGGGTCGCGAGGTCCACGCCCAAAACTCGCGTGGCGATGCGGTCGTGGATCATCTTATAGAGGCGCGCGCCCTTTTCGGGCGAAGCGAGACTGGGGCGGCCGAGCGAGCCGGGCGAGACCGCCGGCAACGCCCCGGTGGCGCCGCGCCGGTAGCGGGCGCGTTGGCGTTCCGGAAGCGGGAAATCCTGCGCCCGGTCCATGCGCACGAGCTCGGGCGCCAGGTGCAGCAGCAGCGACGTATCCAGTTCGCCCCCGTGGATCGGTCCCGCGGGGTCGTCGAGATAGCCCGTGAAGTCGAGGGCGAAGACGTCCACCGTGAAGATGCGGGCGTGCTGCGTGCGCAGCGTGGAGAGGGCTTCCTGGTGCGGGTCGTGTCCATGGGCCGTCAGAATAATGAACCCCGTGACGCCGCCCTGTTCCCAGGAGCCGAGCAGATCGTTCATCCAGCGGTGCAACGTCTTGCGGCGCACGGTCGCGTTGCCGGGATAGGGCCGCCGGGTCGCGCTGTTGACGCCGTACTCGACCGTGGGCCCGCGCAGGATGCCGAAGCGGGCGGAGAGGTCATCGGCGAGCCGCTCCACGATCAGCGTATCGCAGCCGAGTGGGAGATGCGGGCCGTGCTGTTCGCAGGTGCCCACCGGCACTAACAGCCGCGGGTCGCGGGCCAGGGCCTCGCGCACGGCGGCGGGAGTGAGGGCTTTCAGGTGCAGCGGCACAGTCATGTCGTGATTGCCGGCGCGGTGGTGGTACTGGCCGCGGCCGAGTGGCTGCGCAGTGACGCGCTGCCGTGGGCGTGGCTTGCCGTGGCCGCGGGCCTCGCCGCGGTGGGCCTGGCGGTCAGTCGGCCGCCCCGTCGGTTCGTCGTGATCGCGGCCGCGCTCGCGAGCCTCGGGCTGGGCACGGTGCTGCTGCTCGCGGCGCTGCGCGTGCGGCGGATCGAATGCTGCTGGCCCGCGCTCCGCGAAGCGCGGATCATCGCCGCCTC
>JBOHSP010000369.1:0-4444 GCA_050733275.1 Gemmatimonadales bacterium | reverse complement strand
CCCTCGCGGCGGCGCTCGTGGCCATGGTCGCGCGCCTGACGATCGGGCGGAAGACATATGCCGCGGCCGATGCGCGGGCGCGGCAGATCCTGGCCGAGGCGGAAGCGCTGCGGACGGAGCTGCGGCGCCTGGTGGACGAGGACGCGGCGGCCTACGAGGGCGTGAGCCGGGCCTACAAGATCCCCAGGGACGATCCCGGCCGCGCGCGCGCCATCGACGACGCGCTGATCGGCGCGTGTCGCACGCCGGCGGAGGTGACGCGGCGCGCGGGACGGGTGCTCAAGCTAGCGGTCGAAATCGAAACGATCGGCAACAAGAACGCGGTCAGCGACGCGCGGGTTGCCCGCATGCTCGCCGAGACGGCGATCACGGGAGCCGTCGAGAACATCAAGATCAACGCGGAGGGGATATCGGACCGGAAGCGGGCCGACCCGCTGCTCAATCCCACAGGTGGCGCGACGATTGTGGGACTCGGGTAGCCGTGCCGGCCGTCAGGCCGTCAGAATCGTCGGCGGCCCGCCGTTCGCCCCGATCGCCACGGTGTGCTCGAAATGCGCCGACAGGGAGCCGTCCTGCGTGACCACCGTCCACTTGTCGTCGAGCGTGCGGATCTCGGGCCTGCCCTGATTGATCATCGGCTCGATCGCGATCGTCATGCCGGGCACGAGGCGTGGTCCTCGCTTCGGCTTGCCGTAGTTCGGCACCTGCGGCTCCTCGTGGAAGTCCGCGCCGATGCCGTGACCCACGAGCTCCCGCACGACGGAGTAGCCCGCCGCTTCCGCCACCTCCTGCACAGCATGCCCGATGTCCCCGACGTGATTGCCCGCCCGCGCCTGCGCCACGCCCGCGGCCAGGGCGCGGCGCGTCACGTCGAGCAGGCGCCGGGCGTCAGGGCCGACGTCGCCGATCGCAAAGCTCGCCGCCGAATCGGCGTGGAGGCCCTCGAGCCGCACACCCACGTCCACGCTGAGGATGTCGCCGTCGTGGAGCACGCGCTTGGCCGACGGAATGCCGTGCACGATCTCGTGGTTGATGGACGTGCACAGCGTGCAGGGGAAATCGTACAACCCCTTGAACGACGGGCGGGCGCCGGGATGGTTGCGGATGAACTCCTCGGCCAGCCGGTCGAGGTCGGCGGTGGTGACGTCCGGCCGCGCGTGCCGCTCGATCAGCGCGAGCGTCTCCGCCACGATGCGCCCCGCGGCCGCCATCGTCTCGATCTCCCGAGCCGACTTGATGGTGATCATCGCCCGATGACCCGCTTGATCTCCTCGCTGATCTGCTGCACGCTGCCCGTGCCGGGCACCCGGTGCACGATGCCGCGCTGGGCGTAATGGGCGATCAGCGGAGCCGTATCGCGCTGGTACACCTGCAGCCGGGTGCTGATGGCATCGGGCGTATCGTCGCTGCGCCCTTCCACCTGGGCCCGGTTGTGCATGCGCCGGAGCAGCTCCTCCTCCGTCACGTCGAGCAGCAGGATGTGGTTCAACCGCTGGCCGCGCGCCGCCAGCGTCTTATCCACCAGCTCCGCCTGCGCCGCCGTCCGCGGAAACCCGTCCAACACGGCGCCGTCCTTCGCTTCCGGCCGCGCCAGCTCGTCCTTGATCATCCCGAGCACGACGTTGTCCGGCACCAGCCGGCCGGCGTCGTAATGGCGCTTCGCCTCGAGGCCGAGCGGCGTCCGGGCCTGCATCGCCGCGCGCAGGATGTCGCCCGTCGTGATCTTCGGCACGCCGAGCCGGTCAGCGAGGATCTTCCCCTGCGTCCCCTTGCCGGAGCCCGGCGCCCCCAGCATGAGGATGAACACTAGCGGCGGAAGCGGACCCGTGACGTGCCGCCGCCCGGCCCGCCGCCCTTCATGAACCCGTCATACTGGCGCAGCAGCAAGTGCTGCTGGACCTGCTGCACGGTGTCCAGGGCCACGCCGACGACGATGAGCAGCGCCGTGCCGCCGAAGCCGAACGGCATGCCCAGCGTGTTGGACACGACGATGGGGAGCAGCGCGACGAACGTGAGGAACAGCGCGCCGGGCAGCGTGATGCGCGACAGCACGTCGTCGATGTAATCGGCCGTCGGGGCACCCGGCTTCACGCCCGGAATGAAGCCCCCCTGCTTCTTCAGATTCTCCGCCAGGTCCACCGGATTGAAGATGATGGACGTGTAGAAGTAGGCGAAGAAGACGATGAGCACCGCGCTCGTCAGGAGGTACCAGATCGAGTCGGTGTTGAAGACCTCGGCGACGCCGCGGAGCCACTCCACCCCGCTGAACGTCGCCACCGTGCCGGGCACGATGATGAGCGACTGCGCGAAGATGATCGGCATCACGCCCGCGCTGTTGATGCGCAGCGGGATGAAGGTCTTGGTGCCCTCCCGGATCCGGCCCCGCCCCATCACCTTGCGGGGAATCTGGATGGGGATGCGCCGCGACGCGACGGTCACGGCGACGGTGCCCGCGACGACCGCGACCATCATCAGCAGCACCACGATGAGCTTCGGGAAGCTCAGCGTGCCGGTGCGCACTGCCTCGATGGTGTTCAGCGTCTCGGGGAGAATGCGCTCGATGATCGAGAAGAAGATCAGCAGGCTCATCCCGTTGCCGATGCCGCGCTCGGTGATCTGCTCGCCCAGCCACATCACGAAGATGCCGCCGGTGGTGAGCGTCAGCACCGTCGTCAGCCGGAAACCCCACCCCGGCGACGCCACCGCGTTCTGCAGTCCCTCGGTGAAGACCGCGAAGCCGTACGCCTGGAACACGCACAGCACCACGGTGAGGTACCGGGTCCACTGCGTCAGCTGCTTCTTGCCCTCCTCGTCGCGCTGCATCTTCTCGATGGCCGGGAAGACCGGGCCCGCGAGCTGGAACACGATGCTGGCCGAGATGTAGGGCATGATGCCGAGCGCGAAGACGGTCGCGCGGGAGAACGCGCCCCCGGCGAACACGTCGTACAGCTGGAACAACGTGCCCTGCCCGGTGGTGTCGAGGAAATCCGCCAGCGCATCGACGTTGACGCCCGGCGTCGCGATGTGCGCCCCGATCCGATAAATCACGAGGCAGAGGAGCGTGAAGAGCAGCTTCTCCTTCAGCTCCGGCACCTTGAACAGATTGGGAATGGGCGCCGTCATGCGATCGTTCCGCCCGCCTGTTCGATCTTGGTCCGGGCGCTCGCCGACACGGCCACGCCCTTCACGACGAAGCGACGGCCCACGTCCCCCATCCCGAGCAGCTTGATCGGTTGGTCCGGCCGGCGCACCAGCCCGGCGCCGAACAGCGTCTCGGGGGTGACCTCGACGCCTTCCGCGAGCAGCCCAAGGTGCCGCACGTTCACGACCTGTGCGGCGACTTTGAACGGATTCGTGAAGCCGCGCTTGGGGATGCGGCGAATCAGCGGCATCTGCCCGCCTTCGAAGCCCGGGCGCACCTTGCCACCCTGGCGCGCGGTCTGCCCCTTCCCGCCCCGCCCGGCCGTCTTGCCGAGCCCCGAGCCCGGCCCGCGGCCCTTGCGCAGGCGCGGCCGGTGCGAGCCCCGGGGTGGCTTCAGCGCGTGCAGCGTGAGCCGTTCGTACGCCGGCTCGCCCTTGGTCTTTGTCTTGCTTTTACGCGGCATGCTACCGCTTCCCTTCCTTTTCTGGCGTCACCTCCACGAGGTGCCGCACCCGGTTCAGCATCCCGCGCAGCGCGGGGTGGTCCTGCCGGACCACGACGGCCTGATGATGCCGCAGGCCCAGCGCCGCGAGCGTGCGCTTGAGACGGGCGGGGTGTCCGTTGCCGGACCGCACCTGGCGGATCTGCAGCTTGCCCTTGCCCGGCGGCGGCAGCACGGGGTCGCGACCCGGCTTGCGCTTGCGGTACTTGCGCGTGGGAGGCTTACGCGCCATGGGCGGGCCCCCCCTCCTGCCGCGCGCGATACGGGATCGCCTCGACCTCGACGCCGCGCTCGCGCGCCACGCGCCGGGCCGTGGTGAGCCGCTGCAGGCCGTTCATCGTGGCCCGCACCATGTTGTGCGGGTTGGTCGAGCCGAGACTCTTGGTGAGAATGTCCCGCACGCCGGCGCACTCAAGCACGGCGCGCACCGGCCCGCCCGCGATCACGCCGGTTCCCGACGCCGCCGGCTTGAGCAGCACGCGGCCCGCCCCGTGGCTCCCCACGATCTCGTGGGGGATCGTGCCGCCGGTGAGCGGGATGTCGGCCATGCGGCGGCGCGCGGCCTCGACGGCCTTGCGGACCGCCTCGCTCACCTCGTTCGCCTTGCCCGTCGCGATGCCGACCTGGCCCTTGCCGTCGCCGACGGCGACGAGGGCGTTAAAGCTGAAGCGCCGGCCGCCCTTGACGACTTTGGCGACGCGGTTGATGGCCACGACGTTCTCGACCAGGCCATCGCTGTCGCGCTGGCCGCCGCGGTCACCGCCGTCCCGCCGCTCACCACCCCGGCCCCGGCCCCGCCC
>JBOHSP010000368.1:0-2331 GCA_050733275.1 Gemmatimonadales bacterium | reverse complement strand
CCCGGGGTCACCGGCAGGCGGGGCCGCGGCCGGCGTAGCCGCCGGCAGCACCGACCCCATGGCCATCATCCGCGGCGCCGGGTGCCTGGCGTGCCACAAAGTCGGCGACGAAGGGGCGGCGATCGGTCCCGACCTCTCGCGCGTCGGCGCCAGGCTCACCGCGGCCGGGCTGCGCGAAGCGATCCTCATGCCCGACGCCCGCCTCACCCCGGGCTACGAGAACTTCGCCGGCATCATGCCCAAGACCTTCGGGAACCAGCTCACGGCCGCGCAGCTCGAATCGCTCGTGCGGTTCTTCGGGAGCCGCCGATGAGGGACCTGGCGCGCCATCCGTTCTGGCAGTCGGTCGCGATCCTCGTGATCGCGTACGTGCTGGTCGTGTTCGGCATCCCGCTGCTGCCGGGCAGCGCCCTCGTGCCCAAGAGCGTCGTGTTGCAGTACATGGCGACGGTGCTCGTCGGGGTGCTGATCTGGGTGAGCGACGACGAAGCGCGCTGGACGCGGTTCAAGCAGCCGCTGCACGCCGTCCTCGTCGAGCGCCGCCTCAAGGCGGTGCGCACCGGCCTGCTGGCGGCGGTCACGCTGCTGGTCGGGTGCCTGACCTACGGCCAGGTGCGCGCCACCGTGTCGGCGCCCCCCAGCCTCCGGTCCATCCATCCCGCGCCGCCGTCGCAGATCACGTTCCGTGGCAAGACCCTGACGCTCGCCGGGCTCGAGAATCCGCTCCGCGCCGCCGGGGACATGGCGACGCACCTCGCCACCGGCCGGCGCGTCTACTATCAGAACTGCCTGCCCTGCCACGGCGACTATCTCGACGGCCAGGGCCACTTCGCGCACGGCTTCAATCCGATCCCGCTCAACTTCCAGGATGGCGGCACGATCGCGCAGCTCACCGAGAGCTTCGTGTTCTGGCGCATCGCCAAGGGCGGGCCCGGCCTGCCGCGCGAAGGCACGCCGTGGAACTCGGCCATGCCCGCGTGGGAGGACTTCCTGACCGAAGAGGAGATCTGGGCGGTCGTGCTTTTCCTCTATGAGCAGACGGGGTGGCGGCCGAGGACGTGGGAAGTGGCGGAAGAGGGTGGCAATGAATAAGACGCCCGGACGGCCGGACGCCCGGACGGCCGCGGTCGGTGGGCTCGTGGTGCTGTTGGGCGTCTGGGCGTCCGGCCGTCCGGCCGTCGCTCAGGACACCGCGCAGGGCCGCGCCGTCTACGAGCAGTGGTGCGCCGGCTGCCACGGTGAGTCCGGTGCCGGCGACGGGGAGGCCGCGCGCTACATGTTGCCCCGGCCGCGCGACTTCCGGGGCGCGATCTACCAGATCCGCACGACCGCGAGCGGCGGGCTGCCGACCGACGACGACATCATGCGCGCCATCAACGAGGGGCTTCCCGGCACGGCGATGCCGGGGTGGCGCGACCGGCTGTCCGAGCGCGACCGCCGCGATCTCGTCGCCTACCTGAAGACGTTCTCCGACTTCTTCGCCGACACGACGTTCCGCCCGGAGCCGCTCGACTTCGGGGGCGCGCCCGGCGGCGCGGGGAGCGAGGAGGCGCTGCGCGTCGGCCGGCAGTTCTACGACACGATCCAGTGCTGGAAGTGCCACGGCCAGCGGGGGCGCGGCGACGGCCCCTCGGCGCCCACGCTCGAGGATGACGCCGGCCAGCCGATCTTCGCCGCCGATCTGACCCAGAACTGGCTGTTCAACGGCGGCGGCACGGTCGAGGACATTTACCGTCGCCTGCGCACGGGGCTGGACGGCACGCCGATGCCGGCGTTCGACACCACGGTCGCGACCACGGAGCAGGTGTGGCGCCTGGCGCAGTACGTTCGCAGTCTTTCTCCCGACCAGCCGCCGGACCTGCGTGACGTCATCCACGCACCGCGCGTGGACGGCGCCCTGCCGCGGGGACCGAACGACTCCGCGTGGAACCAGGTGGACCCCTACTGGTTCCCGCTGGTGGGCCAGATCATCGCGCAGGACCGTTGGTTCGCGCCCGCGGTGAGGGGCGTGTGGGTGCAGGCGGCGCACACCGGCGATTCGCTGGCGCTGCGTCTCGTCTGGAACGACCGCTCGCAGAGTCCCGACACCGCGTGGCTCGCGCACGCGCGCCGCGTGCTGGCCGCGATGGCCGGCGATGCCGAGGTGACAGCGCCCGAGCTGTGGCCCGACCAGGTCGCCGTGCAGTTCCCGCTGACGATTCCCGCCGGCATGGAGCGCCCCTACTTCCTGATGGGGAGCCGCACCGATCCCGTGTACCAGTGGCGCTGGTCGAGCGCCGCGCCCGAGCGCGCCGTCGCCGGACTGGCGCGCGGGCTCGCGCGCTTCGAGGC
>JBOHSP010000367.1:0-1728 GCA_050733275.1 Gemmatimonadales bacterium | reverse complement strand
CCGGAACCCAGCGCGGCGCCCCCGTCCGGTGCGGGCCGGCCCGTGAAGCGCACCATTCTCCTCGTGGACGCCGATCCCGCGGTGCAGCGCCTGGTGAAGGCGCTGTTCGCGCGCGACGGCCACGCCGTCGAGATCGCCGGCGATCCCCAACGCGCGATGGAGCTCGCGCAGCGGGGCGGCTACGATCTCATTCTCGCGGATGCGCGGGTCACGGCGGCGGGACGGCGCAGCGTATTGTTCGTGGAGGAATTGCTGGGTCGGCTGCCGGCACTGCGGGATCGGCTGATCGTCGCAACCGGGGACGTGCGGCCGTCCACCGACGAGACGCTGGAGCGGCTCGGCGTGCGCTACGTGCGCAAGCCTTTCAACTTGCGCGATCTCCGCGACGAAGCCGCGCGCTTGTGGGCGGCGGCGGCGCTGTCGTAGGTTTCAGCCGGCCAGCCGTAGCTCCCCAGATTCACCGCCCCGCCCGGCGCGAAGCGCACGCCTTCGCGCAGCAGCAGCGCCCGCTGCAACACGGCGCTGTGATCCTGGCTCGACAGCGAGATGCGGCCGGCCGCGTTGATCACGCGCCACCACGGGACGTCATTGTCTTCGGGAAGTGCCGAGAGCGCCCAGCCCACGGTCCGCGCCGCGCCGGGGCGGCCGGCCAGCCTCGCGACGACGCCGTACGTCGCCACCCGCCCCTTGGGGATGTGCCGCACGACGCGATAAATCCGATGATAGAAAGGATTCACAGGGGCACCGGATACCTAGCATACTCTCAGCACATCATCCAGCAACCCCCCACCCCCACCCCCCACTATTGACAGAATGTCTTCCAGTGCTCTGCGCTCACGGGGCCAGGCGAACCGCGCGGCCGCGGCCGGCGGGCGCAACCACTCCGCGCGGTCGTGCTCGGCCGAGAGCCGCGGCGTCGCGCCCGGCGCGACGAACGCCGCAAACACGGGAATCAACGCCACTTCATCCCGTGCGTGCTGATAGAACGCTTCGACCCGGCTCACGTTGTACAGCCGCTCCGGCGCGAGACCGGTTTCCTCGCGCAGCTCGCGCAGCGATGCGGCGACCGGCGTCTCGCCCGGCTCGATCGTCCCGTGAATGGTCTCCCACGATCCCGGGCAGCGATTCCCCGCGACGGCCGCGCGGCGCAGCACCAGGACGTCGAGGTCGGGGGATCCGGCGCCAGCGGGACGCAGCGCATACGTGTCCACGAAACACACGCGCACCTGCGTCACGAGGAGCGCTCTAGCGGCGGCGGCCGAGGACGGCTTCGAGACGGGCGGAGAGGGCGCGGGCGCGGAACGGCTTGGTGAGAAAGTCGTCGGCGCCGAGCTCGAAGACGCGCACTTCGTTGTCTTCGTCGCCCTTGGCGGTGAGCACGATCACGGGAATGTTCGCCGTAGCGGGCCGCGATCGCAGGTGCGAGAGCACGCCGTAGCCGTCGAGGCCGGGCAGGTTGAGATCGAGCACGATGATGTCGGGACCCACGCGGTCCACCTGGTCGAGCGCCTGCACGCCGTCGCGCGCTTCCGTCACCACGTAGCCGTCCCGTTCCAGCAGATCCTTCATCACCTTGCGCAGGCTGTCCTCGTCGTCGACGAGCAGCACCTTGCAGGCGGGCTGGCCGTGCGGGCCGGAGCGCCGCGGGGCGGCCGGCTCCTCGAGCAGGTCGAAGTGCGCCGATACCGGCTCGTGGGGCGGCGCGCCGGCGCCGCCGCCGGCCCGGGT
>JBOHSP010000366.1:0-2556 GCA_050733275.1 Gemmatimonadales bacterium | reverse complement strand
GCGGCGCAGCTTGCCGGTCCCCGTCAGCCGGACACGCTTCCGGAGGGCGCGCTTCGATTTCATTTTCGGCATGGAAGAAACCTCGCTCTCAGCCATCAGCTCGCAGCCGTCAGCCGGCTGATCGCTGATCGCTGACGGCATCATTTGGGTGCCAGCACCATCGACATGTTGCGCCCTTCGAGCTTCGGCTCCTGCTCGACCTTGCCGACGTCCTTCAGCTCCAGCGCGACGCGGTCGAGCACGTCCCGGCCCAGCTCGATGTGGGCCATCTGCCGCCCGCGGTACATCATCGTCACCTTCACCTTGTTGCCGTCCGCGAGGAACTCGCGCGCGTGCCGAGTCTTGAACGCGAAGTCGTGGTCGTCGATGCCCGGCCGGTACTTCACTTCCTTCAGGTGAATCACGTGCTGCTTCTTCTTTGCCGCCCGCGCCGCCTTGGCCTGCTCGAACTTGAACTTCCCGTAATCCATGATCTTCACGACGGGCGGCCGGGCCAGCGGCGCAACCTCGACCAGATCGAGCCCCCGTTCCTGGGCGGCCGCGAGGGCTTCATCGATCGACAACACCCCCAGCTGGTCGCCGTTGTCCGCGATCACGCGCACCGGACTGATGCGGATCTGCCGGTTGACACGGGTCCGCGGCGTTCTGCTATTGTCGATGGGTGGCAGGTGTCGGATCTCCCCCTGTTGCGGGACGTAAAAAAACGGCTCTGGTGACCCAACCCCAGATCCGCGTTGAGCCGTCAGCTCTCAGCCGTCCGCCGTCAGCGGTCAGATTGCTGCACGCTGACGGCTGATGACTGACTACTGACGACTCGCACGAACCCTGTGACACTCGCGGGACTCGCCTCGCCGAGGTCGATCGGGTGGGGCAGCAATGCCCACTTCATTGTGCGGCGCAAGTTAGCCGAGCGCCATAGGGTTTACAAGGGTAACGCCCGTGCCGTCCGTGCCGAGCCGGCCGGCGATCACGGCCGGGTCGTGCTCGAACACCAGCAGCCACTGCTCCGCCTCCGCCCGCCGGTACAGCCGCCGCCGCGACTCGAGCGTCACCAGCGGCTCCAGGTCGTAGCCCATGATCCAGGGCAGCGGCAGGTGCGCGCTGGTGGGCACGAGGTCGGCGACGAAACAGGCGCGCTCGCCCCCGCTCTCGATCAGCAGCGACTGGTGATACGGCACGTGGCCCGGCGTGGGCAGTGTCCGGATGCCCGGCAGCACCTCGGTCTCGCCCGCGATCAGCTCGAAGGGCACGGGCGCGAAGTTGTGCGCCAGATAGCTCGCCGCGGTGCGCTCGTTGGTGTGCCGCGCAAACTCGAGCTCGCCCCTTTGCACAACGTATTTCGCCCGCGGGAACGACAGTCGCAGGGCCCCTTCACCTCCATCACCTCCACCATCCTCCACACCCTCCCGGTACGTATTTCCGCCGGCATGGTCGAAGTGCAGATGCGTATTGATCACCCAGCGCACGTCGTCGGGGCCATAGCGCAGCTCGGCGAGCGCGTCCTCGAGCAGGGTGCGGCCACCCCGCCCCGCGTTCTCGACGCCGTAAATGTCCCGGAACTTCGCGTTCTCCTTGTTGCCCAACCCGGTATCGATGAGCACGAGGCCGTCGGGGTGCTCCACCAGCAGGCAGCGCAGCGCCAGTGGGATGCGGTTGCGCGCGTCGGGCGTGGTGCGCCGCTCCCACAGCGGTTTGGGCACGACGCCGAACATCGCGCCACCGTCTAGCTTCTGCCTGCCACCTTCGAGAGCATGGCAGGTGAGGTGGCCGACGCGGAAGGTGGTGTGCATCAGGAATCCATTGCGGATTGTGGATTGCGGATTGCGGATTCATCGATTGCGGACTGTGGATTGCGGATTGCGGATTGTAACGGCGAGGTCGTGCGCTTCTCGACGCTCTCCCTATCACTCCGCAATCCGCAATCCGCAATCCGCAATCGATCTAAATCACCCAGGCTCACCGCCCCCCACTCCCGCGCCAATCTCAACAGGCGCACCAAGCACCGCGCCGCCGCCACCGCGTCCCCCACCGCCCGGTGCCGGCCTTCGATCTCGATCCCGAAGTTGAAGCAGACGGCGTCGAGGTTGCGGCGCTCGAGGTGCGGCAGCAGCCGGCGCGCGAGACGCAGGGTGCAGACGCGCGGTCCCGCGAGCACGAGGCCGCCGCTCCGCAGTATCTCGGCGCTCACAAACGCCCAATCAAAACGGGCATTATGGGCGACAAAGACACTCCCAGATAAGACGTGAAGTAAATCGTGAAGAACGGCGTTGAAAGAAGGGGCGTTGAATAACAGCGTCGGATCTATGCCCGTCAGGTCCTGGACGAACTTCGGGACCGGTCGTTCGGGATTCACGAGCGAATGAAACACCAGCTCGGGGCTGGCGCCGCCGCCGCCCTCGACCATCACGACCGCGATCTCGATGATGCGGTCGTCCCTGCGGGCCCGCACCCCCGTCGTCTCCACGTCCACCACGGCGAAGCGGCAGCTCGCGAGCGGCGGGGAGGCGTCGGCGGCCGCCCCGGCGAGCGTCCAGCGGCCGTCGCGGGTGCGCGCGA
>JBOHSP010000365.1:0-23896 GCA_050733275.1 Gemmatimonadales bacterium | reverse complement strand
ACCCGCATCGCGCCGTGTTCCGCCGGGCGGTGCCGGCGTTCGCCGCCCCGCGCGCCGCGGCGTCGCAACTCACCATCACGTGGATCGGGCATGCGAGCGCGTTGCTGCAGATCGGCGGCGTCAATGTCCTCACCGACCCGATGTGGAGCGCGTGCGCATCTCCGCTGCCGCCGCTCGGCCCGCGGCGCTGGGTCGCGCCCGGCGTCGCGTTCGCGGCGCTCCCCCCGATCGACGCCGTCCTGCTGTCCCACGATCACTACGATCACCTCGATGACCACACTGTGCGGCGCCTGGCGCGCGCCCATCCCCAGGCGCAGTGGCTGGTGCCGCTCGGGCTCGCGCCCTTCGTGACGCGGCGCGGCGGCCGGGCCGTGCAGGAGCTGGACTGGTGGCAGGAGGCGGCGCTGGGATCGCTGCGCGTGATCTGCGCGCCGGCACAGCACTTCAGCGGGCGCACGCCGCGAATGCGCGGCACGACGCTGTGGTGCAGCTGGGCGTTGGCCGCGCCGTACCCACCCGCCGGCGCGGAGCGGCGCATCTTCTTCGGCGGTGACACCGGGCATCATCCCGAGTTCGGCGAGATCGGGGCCCGGTGCGGGCCGTTCGACGTGGCCCTGCTGCCCGTGGGCGCGTACGAGCCGCGCTGGTTCATGCGCTACCTGCACATGAATCCGGAAGAGGCGGTCGCCGCCTGCCAGGCGCTGGGCGCCCGGGCCATGGTGCCGATTCACTGGGGGACGTTCAAGCTCACCGACGAGGCCATGGACGAGCCTCCCGCGCGGGCGCGCGCCGCGTGGGCGGCCGCGGGGCTGCCCGCCGGTGGCTACCATCAACTCGCGCACGGTGAGACGCTCGAGCTATGAGGCGCACGGTTTGCCTGCTGGGTTTGTCCATTATCCTCGGCGCCTGCGGCGCGCGCAGCCGCCCCTACCCGCCGCTTGCCGGGCCGACGTCGGCGCCGGTGCTGGAGCCGCCGCGGCGGGTGGCGCTCATCACCGCGCCCCGCGGCGACGCCGAGTGGAACGCGCTCGCCGATGAAGCGGCGGCGCTGCTGTCGCAGTATCTGCGCATCAACACGACCAATCCGCCGGGCAACGAGATCGTGGCGGCGCGGTGGCTGGCCGCCGTGCTGGAGCGCGAAGGGATCGAGACGCGGATCTTCGAGCCGGCGCCCGGCAAGGCGAATCTCTACGCCCGCCTGCGCGGCGACGGCAGCGCGCGGCCACTGATCCTGCTCAATCACATGGACGTGGTGCTGGCGTCACCGGCGTACTGGCAGGTGGATCCATTCGGGGGCGTCATCCAGGACGGCTACATCTGGGGCCGGGGCGCGCTGGACATGAAAGGCGAGGGCATCGCGCAGCTCATGACGGTGCTCATCCTGCGGCGCGCCGGCGTGCCGCTCAAGCGCGACGTGATCTTTCTCGCGACGGCGGACGAGGAAATCGGCGCCGGCGTCGGCGCCGCCTGGTTCGTCCGCGAGCACGCGGACCTCGTCACGGACGCCGAGTTCCTGATCAACGAAGGCGGCAACACCCCGGCCGACGGCAGTGGCGGGGTCGTATACTATGCCGTCGGGACGACGGAAAAGTCGCCGTTCTGGCTCGATATGACGGCGCGGGGGACGTCCGGCCACGGCTCGCGGCCCACGCCGGACAATCCGGTGCACCGCCTGGTGCGGGCCCTGCACCGCGTCGCCGATTGGGCGGAGCGCTCGCCGCTCATCGTGACCCCCGTGGTCGAGCGCTACTTCCGCGACCTGGCGCCGCTGCAGCGCGACTCCACGGCGCGGCGCTGGTTCTCGGATATCCGGGCGGCGCTGCGCGACTCGGCCGCCGTGCGCGCCATCACGGCCGACCTCACCTACAATGCGCTGCTGCGCAA
Source organism: Gemmatimonadales bacterium (assembly GCA_050733275.1). Classification (GTDB taxonomy): domain Bacteria; phylum Gemmatimonadota; class Gemmatimonadetes; order Gemmatimonadales; family GWC2-71-9; genus 20CM-2-65-7. The sequence continues at coordinate 22,012 of JBOHSP010000365.1, read as the reverse complement.
CACAATCTCGATCACGGGGCTCCGGGGCAGCGAGAAGACGAACGTGATTCCGCCGATCGCGACGGCGGCCCTCGACGTCCGGTTGCTGCCCGGCCAAGATCCGGCGCACGTCCTCGCCGAGCTGACGCGGGTCGTGGACGACACGGCCGTGTCGCTGCGGCCACAGGGCCCGAACTGGCCCGCCACCGAGAGCCCGGTGGACACCGAGCTGTTCCGGGCGATCGTCGCCGCGGCGCGCGCGCGCGATCCGGACGACATCGTGACGACGGCGATGCTGGCCGGCTTCACCGACAGCCACTACTTCCGGCGTCTGGGCATCACCAGCTACGGCATCGACCCCTTCCCGCTGACCGAGGCCGACGCCCGCGGGGTCCACGGAAACAACGAGCGCCTCAGTCTCGAGGCGCTCCGCTTCGGCATTCGCTTCTATTACGACGTCGTGACGAACGTCGCCGCGCGCTAGTCATCAGCGGCACACACGGTGTCGTTGGCGACGGGCTCGAACTGGCCCGACCACTCCCAGCCGTCGGCCGACCACGGCTCGAACGGCTCGGTCTTGAGGGTGTCCCGGCCCGCCGCGATCAGATACCCGATGGCGTGGATGAACGGCCAGCGGAAGCAGTGCCGGCCGTTCGGCTGGATCCGCGCCGTCACGAGCTCGCGGCCGACGCCGTCGCGGGCCAGCACGACGACGTCCTCGGCCGTGGGGTTCGTCACCAGGAACATCGGCCCCCGGTAGGGCCACCGGGCGGAGCTGGTGGCGCATGCCGCGACAGCGGCGAGCGTGAACCCGGCGATCAGGCCTTTCATCGACACTCTCTGGTGTGGTCCCCGAAAGGCCAGCGCAAGCTCCATGCCGTTCCGCCGGACCCGACGTCAGGATCCTTCCGACGTCGTGGCCGTCGTCCGCGGCTTCGCGGCCTTCACGTAGCGGTCGAACCACTCCACCATTTCGGCGACGGTGTGCAGCACGGATTCTCGCGCCGCATACCCGTGCGACTCATACGGCAGCATCACGAGCCGCGCCGTCCCGCCGAGGCCCTTGAGGGCGTGATACATCCGCTCCGACTGGACCGGGAACGTGCCGGAGTTGTTGTCCGCCTCGCCGTGCGTCAACAGGATCGGTTCCTTGAGATCGTCGACGTGCATGAACGGCGACATCGCGAAATAGATGTCCGACGCCTGCCAGAAGGTGCGCTGCTCGTTCTGGAAGCCGAAGGGCGTCAGGGAGCGGTTGTACGCGCCGCTGCGGGCGATCCCCGCGGCGAACAGGTCACTGTGGGCGAGCAGGTTGGCGGTCATGAACGCGCCGTAACTGTGCCCGCCGATGCCGATGCGGTGGCGGTCGGCGACACCCAGCTCGACGAGCTTGTCCACCGCCGCCTGCGCGTTGGCGACGAGCTGCTGCACGTACGAGTTGTTCGCCGTATCTCCGCCCACGATCGGCATCGCGGCGTCGTCCAGCACCGCGTAGCCCTGCGTCAGGAACAGCAGGTGGGAGGGCCCGCGCACCAGCGTGAACCGGTTCGGCGCCGCATCGACCTGCCCCGCGGCTGCGGTCGACGCAAACTCGGTGGGATACGCCCAGATCACCGCGGGCAAGCGCGTCCCGGGCCGGTATCCCGGGGGCAGGTAGAGTGTTCCGGACAGGGGGATCCCATCCGCCCGCTCGTAGGTGATCAGCCGTTTCTCGATGCCGGTGAGCTCCGGCGCGGGATCGCGAAACGCGGTGATGGCGCGGGGCGCGCGACGCCCCTCCCGCACGAAGTAGTTGGGCGGCTCGGTCCGCGATTCGCGACGCGTCAGCAGCCGGCGTGCCTGGTCGTCGAGCAGCGCCACGACCGTCTCGTAATGACTGGATTCGCTGCGCCACAGGCGCGTCGTGCGCAGCGTGCGCAGGTTCAACTGGTCGAGGAAGGGCCGGTCGCCCTGCGGCGTGGCGCCCGCGCCCCGCAAATAGATGAAGTCGCGCCGCTGCACCAGCATGCGCTGGCCCCGCTCGTTCATTTCCGTCATGGGGTCCCCGGGGTCCCCGTAGCGATCCTCGGCGCTGCGGTCCCACAGGTTGCGGGGCTCGGTGCCGGGCCGCTCGGTGTCGAGGATCCAGGTCCGCGTCCAGCGCGTGGGGCGGTCGTATTCGTACAGCAGCGCCACGCCCTCGCCCCACTGGATGCCCGCATAGCGCGCCACGGTGCGCGCCAGCTCCCGGGGCTCGGCGGTGAACGGCGCGTCGAGCGTGAGCACGCGGTCGCGGTGCTCGACCTTGTTGCGCGGGTTGCCTTCGTCCAGCGCTTCGACCCAGACCAGCGAGGCCGGCTGATCCGGCCGCCAGTTGGCCGACCGCACGCCCGTCCGGACGCCGCCGATCGGCGTGGTCTCGTCGAGCGGCAGCTTGGCGATTTCCTTGACCACCTCCCCGGCCACGGTCCAGACCTCGATCACCTTGGGGAAGCTCCTGGCGGTCACGAGATAGGAGTACGGCCGCTCCGTCCGCGTCACGAGCAGGAAGCGCCCGTCGGGCGAGGGTGTGGCCTCGTCGAAGATCGCAGGCTTGCCCACCGGGGTGACGGCGCCCGAGCTCGCGTCGACGAGCACCAGCTGCGAGGTGAAGTAGTATGTGAAGAGCGCCTCGTCGTGCGCGTCCTCGAGCAGGTCCTGGTAGGTCCGGACCGGCGCCGCGCGGCCGCTCGTCTCCTGAATCGTAGGGCCCGTCGGGACGCGCGATGCCGCTGGCGGCGCGCCGCGCCCAGCCGGCACGGTCCGACACAACAGCCGGGTGCCGTCGGGCATCCACTCGCAGCCGGTCGCGCCGAAGCGTTCCGTTAGGCTGAGCGGCGGCACGGGCAGCGCGCGCGGCTCGCCGTCGGGCAGATCGACCAACCAGAGCGAGATCGCGGAATCGCCGGTGACCGTGAACGCGATGCGCTCGCCGCCGGGCGCCCACATCGGATTGCCGACGTCGCCCGGAGGCAGGCGGAGCCGGCGCTCGCGCCCGTCGCTCAGGCGCTTGAGCGTCAGCGCCGACACCGTGTAGAACCGGTGCGGCCCATTCGTCGCCGGATTGATGCGCGCGCCGGCGAGACGCAGCATCGGCTGGCTGACCTCCCGGATCGACGGCATGGACGGCGTCTGCTCGAGCAGCAGCCAGTCGCGCGTGGGGCTGACGCTCACGCCGGGCAGAGGCGGCGCGTCGAGGATGTCCACGATGACCTGCGGGGGGGTCTTGTACGGCTCCTGCGCGGTGAGCGGAGCGACCGCGAGGAGCAGGAGCCAAGCAGAGAAGGAACGACGCATACGACGACTCCGGGCTTGGAGTGAACGGGAAAACGTACCCGCCGTGCACGGGGCTGGCGAGGGCTACTTCAGCGATACGATGAAGCGGACGGTCACGCTCTCGGCGGTCTGCGGGCTGACGGTGCAGATGCATTCCCGGCCGATCAGGCGCTTGACGCCGACGACTTCGGCGTCGGCGATCCCCGCCACGTCCCGGTAGGTGATCTCCAGGGTCTGGCCGTCGATCACGCGATAGGCCACGGGGCGTCCCAGCAGGCGGTGGTGCGGGTCGATCCCGGCCAGGCCGTGGACGAGCCGCCGCTGCACCTCGTTGACGGTCTCCATCATCGCGCCGTGTTCCCCAGCACCGCAAGGGCATTGCGCCGCATCCCCGAGGTCCCGGGACGGGCGAACGGCGTGTCTCCGTAGCGCCGGGCGAACGTGTCTGCGTCCAGCATGCCGCCCGCGAGCGCGGCCGCGTCCGGTGCGGCGACGTCGTCCCGCGGCGCGAAATCGGGGTCGCTGGTCGGCCGCGCGAAGCTCACGTTCCAGGGGCACACGTCCTGGCAGACGTCGCACCCGAACAGCCACTCCCCGACGGCGCCGGCCTGCTCGGGAGTGAACGCTCCGCGGTGCTCGATCGTCAGGTAGGAGATACAACGGGTGGCGTTGAGGTCGCCGGGGCCGGTGAACGCGTCGGTGGGGCAGGCATCGAGACAGCGCCGGCAGGTGCCGCAGCGGTCGGCCTCGAACGGGAGATCGGACGCGAGATCGGCATCCGTCAGGACGACGCCGATGAACGTGAACGACCCGAGCTCCGGATGAATGAGCATCATGTTCTTGCCGATCCATCCCAGCCCGGCGAGCTGCGCCAGCTCCCGCTCCGGGACCGGCCCTGCGTCCACGTAGCAGCGGGTCCGGGCGCCGGGTGACACCGTCCGGATCTCGTCCGCCAGCCGCTCGAGTCGCGCGCCGAGCACGTCGTGGTAGTCGGCGGACCAGGCGTACTGCGCGACTCTGGGCCTCCTCCCCGCCTGCTGCGGGGGACCGGGGGTGAGGCCCTCGTGCAGATAGTTGGTCAGCGTCACGACGGCGATGCGCCCCTCGGGCATGATGCGTCGCGGGTCGCGCCGCTTCTCGGCCTGGCGGTGGAGGTAGGTCATGGTGCCGGCGTGGCCGGCGGCCAGCCAGCGGTCGAACTCGGCGGCGTGGGGATTCGCCGTGAGCGACGCGATCCCCACGGCCGAGAAGCCGAGCTCGGCGCTGAGACGTTTGATTGCGACGCTTCGGTTCGACGCCTCCGCTCGACGATTCTGCTCGACGGGGGTCATAGTCCCATCGTCTCGCGGCGCCAGCGGGAGAAGGTGACGACGTCGCGGACGGGCGGGACGGCGTCCTCGTCGCCGTACGCGGTGAACATCCGCCACCGCATGTAGTCGCGCGGCGGCAGCGGCAGGAACGGTGGGCGGCGCCACCAACCGCGCGCCCGAAAGCTCCACGTCAGGCGCAGCAGATCGAGCGCGAGGCGTGGGCGCACGAGCGCCCGCAACGCCAAGCGCGCGTACAACGCCGCCCAACTCGCCATAGTCGACATTCCTTCTATATTCTCGCTCTATGACCCTTACCGGCGGCGTCGCGACGCGGGATCGTCCGGGTGTGCTGGCGCACGCCCTCGCCCGCTACCGCGACGAGTTTCCGATCTTCCGGGACCGGGTCTATCTCAACACCTGCTCGCTGGGCGCGCTCGGCGAGCGCTCCCGGCGCAAGGTAGCCGAATTCCTCGATCTGTGGCAGAGCCGCGGCGCGGCGGCGTGGTACGACGTGTGGTGGGCGGCCCTGGACGAGCTGCGGCGGCGCTACGCGTCCCTCATCGGCGCGGCGCCGGCGGAGATCGCCCTCGCCCCCAGCATCTCCGTCGCGCTGAGCGCGTTCGCCGAATCGCTCGATTACGCCGGTCGTCCCCGGGTGGTCACCACGTCCCTCGATTTCCCCACGGTCGCCTACCAGTGGCTCGCCAAGGCGCGCCGCGACGTCGAGCTGGTGATCGTCGACAGTCCTGACGGGATCAGCGTGCCGGCCGAAGCGATCGCCCGCGCCGTGGACCAGCGCACGGCGCTCGTGGCGACGTCGCACGTCTACTTCACCAGCGGCGCTATCCAGGACCTTCGGGCCGTGGCCGATGCGGCGCACGCGCGGGGCGCGCTGTGCCTCATCGACGGCTATCAATCGGTGGGGCAGATTCCGGTGGATGTGCGCGCCGCCGGCGTGGACGGGCTGATGGCTGGCGGCCTCAAGTGGCTGCTGGGCGGGCCCGGGATCGTGTTCCTGTACGTGCGCGAGGACGTCGCCCGTCGGCTGGAGCCGGGGATCGCCGGCTGGTTCGGGCATCGCGACCAGTTCGCGTTCGATCCGCGGACGCTGCGGCGGCACGATGACGCCCGGCGCTTCGAGCTCGGTACGCCGGCGCTGGCGGCCGTGTACGCCCAGCTCGGCGGGCTCGACTACATCGGGGAGATCGGCGTGCCGGCGATCCGGGCCGCCACCGCGACGCTCACGGAGGATCTGATCGCGCGGGCCCGGGCCGCCGGGTTCGCGCCCAAGGTGGCTGGCGATCCGGCAGCGCGCTCGGCGATCGTGATGCTGCCGGTCGCCGACCCGGCCGCGGCGGTGCGTCATCTGGCGGCGGGCGGCATTGTCGCGGACGCACGGCCTGGTCACGTCCGGCTGTCGCCCTTCTTCTATAACGTCCAGGACGATCATGTCAGAGCAACCGAGCGCCTCGCCACGCAACCCGCTCACTGAAGACGAACAGCTGCTCATCCCCCCGCAGGCCGTCCCGGTCGAGCGGCGGGCCTCGTTCACCAGCACCGATCCCTGGCGCGTGCTGCGCATCATGGGCGAGTTCGTGGAGGGGTTCGACACGCTGTCCGACGTGCGCAACGCGGTGACGGTGTTCGGCTCGGCGCGCATCGCCGAGTCCGACCCCTACTACGAGGCGGCCCGCGAGACCGCGCGACTGCTGGCGCGGGAAGGCTTCGCCATCATCACGGGCGGGGGCCCGGGGATCATGGAGGCCGCGAACCGCGGCGCCGCCGAGGCCCACGGGCTGTCCATCGGCTGCAACATCGAGCTGCCGTTCGAGCAGGGCACCAACCGCTGGGTCGAGCGCTCCATCAACTTCCGCTATTTCTTCGTCCGCAAGACGATGTTCGTCAAATACTCGACCGCGTTCATCACGTTCCCGGGCGGCTACGGCACGATGGACGAGCTGTTCGAGGCGCTCACCCTCGTCCAGACCGGCAAGGTCAAACAGTTCCCGGTGGTGCTGTTCGGGCGCGACTATTGGCGGGGACTCGCCGACTGGCTGCGCGACCGCGTGGCGGGCGAGGGCAAGATCGCGCCCGAAGACCTGAACCTGTTTCTCGTGACCGACGATCCTCAGGAGACGGTCCGGTGGATCCGCGAAGCCCGCGACCGGCGCACCCGTGCGTTTCGCGCCATGGAGCACGCAAGACGATGACTCCGAGAGAATTCCTGCGCGGCCCGCGCATCGATCCCCGGCCCATCACGGGCACGGAGACGGTGGCGGAGCTCGTCGACAACGCCTTCCTCGCGTACAACGCGGGGCGCCTCGCGGAAGGGTGCCGGCTGTTCGCCGGCCGCATGCTCGACCCCGAGGTCACCGTGGGGATGAGCCTCACCGGGGCCATGACGCCGGCCGGCCTGGGCATGTCGGCGATCATGCCGCTCATCGCGGCGGGCTTCGTGGACTGGATCGTGTCCACGGGCGCCAATCTCTACCACGACGCGCACTTCGGCCTCGGCCTCGCGATGCACCGCGGCACGCCGTTCGCGGACGACGTCGTGCTGCGCGAAGAGGGCGTGGTGCGCATCTACGACGTGTTCTTCGATTATGACGTGCTGCTGTCCACGGACCACTTCATCCGGGAAGTGTCGGCGCGCGAGGAATTTCAGCGCCCCATGAGCACCGCCGAATACCATTATCTGCTGGGCGGCTACGTGCGCGAGCGTGAGAAGGCGCTGGGGCTGACGCGCAAGTCGGTGCTCGCGGCCGCCCACGAAGCGGCCGTCCCGATCTACACCTCATCGCCCGGCGATTCCTCCATCGGGATGAACGTCGCCGAGCAGGCGCTCACCGGCAGCAAGCTGCGGTTCGACGTCAGCGCCGACGTGAACGAAACGTCCGCGATCGTCTTCTCCGCCAAGGTCGGCGGCGGCAAGAGCGGCGTGCTCATCGTCGGGGGCGGCAGCCCCAAGAACTTCGTACTGCAAACCGAGCCGCAAATCCAGGAAGTGCTGGGCATCAGCGAGAAGGGGCACGACTACTATCTCCAGCTGACCGATGCGCGGCCCGACACCGGCGGACTGTCGGGCGCGACGCCCGCGGAGGCCGTGAGCTGGGGCAAGGTGGATCCCGACCAGCTGCCCGGCACGGTCGTCGCCTATCTCGACAACACCGTGGGCCTGCCGATCCTGGTCGCCTACGCGCTCGCCCGGCGCCAGCCGCGCCCGCTGAAGCGGTTGTACGAGCGCCGTGCCGAGATGATCCGCGAGCTCACCACGTCCTATCGCGAGGCCAAGGCGGACCGCGACGCGCGGGCGGAGGCGGCGACTGGCGGCCGCTCCCCCTAACGGCATCGCAGCGCCGCCCCCCGGATCGCGGGCGTACGCGGCGTACGTCCTGGGGCTGCTCACGTTCATCAATCTGCTCAACTACCTCGACCGCAACGTCGTGTTCGCGGTGTTCGAGCCGATCAAACGCGACCTCCAGGTGTCCGACGCGCAGCTGGGGTGGCTCGGCTCGGCGTACATCATCGTGCTGTCCCTGGCCGCGCTGCCGCTGGGCGTGATCGGCGACCTGCGGTCGCGGCGCATGGTCATCACCTGGGGCGTCTCCATCTGGAGCGCGGCGACCGCGCTCGGCGGCTTCGTGCGCCACTTCTGGCAGCTGTTCGCCTGCCGCGCGGTGGTGGGCATCGGCGAAGCGGGGTACGGGCCGGCGTCGCAGGCGATCATCGCGCAGTACTACCAGGGCCGGCGTCGCGCCTTCGCCATCGGCATCTACTCGGTCGGCATGGCGCTCGGAGGCCTGGCGGGCATCTGGCTCGGCGGCGTCATCGCCGAGCGCTACGGCTGGCGCTGGGCGTTCATCGCGATGGGCTTTCCGGGCCTGCTGCTCGCGGTGCTGGCGTCGCGCATCCGCGAGGTCGACCGGCGGCCGCCGCCGCCCGTGCTCGAGACGCTGCGGGAGTGGGGCCGCTCGGGCGTGCACGGCGCCCTGCGCTACTTCGCCCCGCTGGTCGCCTGGACGACCGCCGGCGCGCTGCTCGGCGGCACGGTGGCGCTGTTCCAGGGCCTGCCGTCCCAGCTCGACACGGCCGTGTTCGCCGCGTGCGTCAGCATCGGCGCCGCCTGGACGGTGTGGCGCTTCGTGCCCCTGGCGCTGCGGCAGACGACGCAGGCGGGCGCCGTCGCCGCCGGCGCCTTCGGCGAATTCCAGCACGCCGCGGTCCTCGTGCTGCGCACCCCGACGCTGATCTGGATGTTTCTCGGCGGGGCGATGGTCACGTTCGCCGTGAACGGCCTCATCGCCTGGGCCGCCACGTTCATGCAGCGCACGCACGGCTTCTCGGTCGCCCAGGTGGGCGCCGAGTTCGGCCTCTGGGCGCTGGTCGGCGGCGTCGTCGGCGCGCTGTTCGGCGGTCGCCTCGCGGACCGGCTGCAGCAGCGCTGGCGCGGCGGCCGTGTGATCGCCTCGGGGGCCGGCTTCGTGCTGGGCGGCCCCGTGTGCGCCGCCCTGCTGCTGGTGGACGACCTGCGCTGGTTCGCTCCGCTGATCATGGTCACGTACTTCCTGTACGCGTGGTACAACGGGCCCCTCGCCGCCGTGATTCTCGACGTCGTGCCCCCCGCAGTGCAGGCCTCGGTGCTCGGCGCATTCGTGCTGTTCTCGCATCTCGCGGGGGACGCCCTCGCCCCGCCGCTGATCGGCTACCTCTCCGACCGCACCGGCAGCCTGCGCACCGCGATGCTGCTGCTGCCGGCGGTGGGGGTGCTGGGGGGGCTGGTCATTCTGATCGGGCTGAAGACCGTGGAGCGGGATATGGCGCGGGTGACAACATGAAAATCGCGGTCATCTTCGACTCCCCGCACCCCGAATGGGACGACGCCGCCTTCAAGCGCGAAGTCGACGCCAAGGTCGAGGAAGCGGAGTACGACGTGGCGCGCGCGCTGCTGGCGCAGGGGCACGAGGTGCGGCTGATCGGCATCGGCGAGGAGATCGGGCCGCTGCTCGAGGGCCTGGCGGCGCTTCAGCCGAAGCTCGTGTTCAACGGCTGCGAGGCGTTCCGGGGCCATGCCCGCCACGAGTACGCCGTCGCCGCCGTGCTCGACATGTACGGCTACCGCTACACGGGATCGCCTCCCGCGGCGCTGCTCGTGGCGCGCAACAAGTCGCTCACCAAGAAGATCCTCGCCTACCACAAGATCCGCGTGCCCGCGTTCGCGGAATTCCACGAGGGCGACGCGCTGGTGCGGCCCTCGGAGTTGCGCTTCCCGCTGATCGTGAAGCCGCTGCTCGAAGACGCCTCGGTGGGGATCGCGCAGGCCTCGGTCGTGGACGACGACGACGACCTGATCGAGCGGGTGGCGTTCATTCACAAGAAGTATCATCAGGCGGCGATCGTGGAGGAGCTCGTGGAAGGCCGCGAGCTGTACGTGGGCCTGCTCGGCAACGACGACGTCGAGGTGTTGCCGCTCACCGAGATCACGTTCGGCGCCAACGACACCGACACGGCCGAGCATCGCATCGCGACCTACAAAGCGAAGTGGGACGAGGAGTATCGCAAGCGCAAGAAGATCCGGAACGTGTTCGCGAAGGGCCTGTCGGAGGGCGTCACCGCCCGCATCGGGCAGATCTGCAGGACCGCGTTTCACGCGCTGTCGCTCCACGACTACGCCCGCATCGACGTGCGGCTGACGCACGACGATCAGGTGTACGTGCTCGAGGTGAATCCCAACCCCTTCATCGCCGCCGAGCATGAGCTGGCGAACGCGGCCGAAAAGGCCGGTCTCAAGTACAACGCGTTCATCCAGCGGATCGTGGACGAGGCGATGGCGCGGTGAGCCCCCGCGAGGTGCCGCGCCCCGAGCTGCGCTGCTCGCGCTGCCACGCGGAGCTGGAGCGCTTCTGGGGATTCTGCCCGAGCTGCAGCCGGCGGCTCGAGTGGCCCGACACGCAGCGCGTAACGGGCGCCGAGTGCGGCTACTGCGGCTGGATCGTGTCGGACGCGCACTCCTGGTGTCCCTGGTGCGGGCGCGAGATCGCCGACAAGGACTCGAGCCCCGAGCCCCTCAAGGCGCCCAAGGGCTTCACGTTCCACGCCCGGTGCGATTGGAGCTGCGGCGGCGGTGTGATGTATCCGATGCGCTTCTGCCCCTGGTGCGGCCGCCGCCAGGAATGGCGCTACGACCACTTCCAGAACGCCTGCCCGCACTGCGACCGGGGCGTGGACGACTGGATGGCCACCTGCCCCTGGTGCGGCGAGGACGCCACGGGCCGCGACCTCATCCCGCGCGCCCTGCGGCGGGCGCGGCGGCTGCTCATCGTCTCGCAGATCAGCGACTGGCACTACCGCGTGATGCTGCGGCCCGGCGTCTCCGGCGTGGCGCCGCGCGCGCCCAAGGTCATCGAAATCGACCGCCGCTACGTCACCGGCAAGCGCCGCCGCGACGAGATCTCCTGGAACATGCTGACCGGCCTGATCCTCCACGAGCTGGGCCACTCGTTCCTGTATCATCACTGGTCGTGGACCCGCACCGGCCGCTTCCGCCGCGCGTTCGGCGAGGTGCGCAAGGCCTACCGCGTCGCCGACGAACACTGGGTGGACTTCCAGCGCCGCCGCGTCGCCACTACGCATCCCGAGTTCGTGAGCGCGTACGCCGCCACCCATCCCCAGGAGGATTTCGCCGAAACCTTCCGCTTCTACGTGGCGCGGCGCGGCCGGCTCCGCGAGCTGTTCAACGAGTTCGGCCGCAAGCGTAAGGCCGTCCGCGTCTACGAGAAGTTCCTCGTGCTGCACGACTACGTGCGCAGCCTGCGGGGCTGGCGCTAGGCCGCAACCCTTTCCCGCGGCCCGCTATCCAACCGGTCAACCCTCACTCCCGCGGGACACGCATGCCTGTCATCCTGCTCGCCGTCGCCGTTCTCGCTGCTCCTCCCCTGGATTCCGCCACCGTGGCACGCCTGCTCACGCAGCTCAAGGCGAGCGACTCCACCGTCTGCGCGCTCGCGGGCCGGGCGCTGATCAACGACGGCTTGTGGCATGGCCGCTGGCTGACCCACAGCCTCACACCCATGCCACAGCCGATGCCCACACCCATGCCGATGCCCGGAGGGGGCGGTGTCGGGATTCACTTCGACCGCCACGACGGCGGGCACCAGGTCGATCCAGCGGTGCTGGGCGCGTTCCGCGCGTTCGTACGAGACGAGAATCGCTGCGTGCGCAGCATCGCCGTGCGGGTACTGGGGCGTCACGGCGGGAGGGGGAGGGGAGCCTATGCGCTGTTCGGCAGCCTGCTGCGCGACGCGCGTCCGGAGTTGCGGGAAGCGGGCGCGATCGGGCTCGGCGAGCTGGAGGACCCTCGAGCCATCGGCCCGCTGAGCGGCGCCCTCGACGACGCGGACGCGGCAGTTCGCGTCGCGGCAGCCTGGGCGCTGGGCGAGTTGGAGGAGGAGGCCGCGATCGATCCCCTGGCCCGCGGGCTGCGCGACCGCGCGCCGGAAGTCCGTCGCACCGCCGCCTGGGGGTTGGGGGAGATCGAGCATGCGCGCGCCGTGCGACCGCTCGGGAGTGTGCTCAACGATCCCGTGATCGAGGTGCGGCTCACGGCGGTCTGGGCGCTCGGCGAAATCGAAGATGCGTCCGCCGCCCAGGCCCTCGCGACCGCGGCGCGCGATCGCGACCCGCGCGTGCGACAGGCCGCGGCGTGGGCGCTCGGTGAGATCGAGAGCGCGCAGGGGCTGGCGGTGCTCGAGACGCTGGTACGCGACCCCGTGCCCGCGGTTCGCAAGACGGCGCTGTGGGCGGTGGGTGAGATCGAAGCGGGGGCCGGCGTGGCGACGGCGGCCGCGGGCCTGAAGGACTCCGATCCCGACGTGCGGGCGCTCGCCGCGTGGGCGCTCGGGGAGATCGAAGACGAACGCGGCGTCGATCCACTCGCGGCCGCCCTGCGCGACCCTGAAATCGAAGTGCGCGTCGCGGCCGCCTGGGCGTTGGGCGAGATCGAAAGCCGTCGCGCCGTCGCGGCCCTGACCGCCGCGCAGCAGGACAGCTCCAGCGCGGTACGGCGGACGGCGCGCTGGGCGCTGCGCCGGATCAGACAGTGACCTTGGTCCGGAACGCGCGCGCGCGTTCGACCAGACGGAAGTAGTCCACCAGCTCCTCGGCTTCGCGCACGTCGTCCCAGCCGAGCAGCCGTTTCATCCGCTGCGCCACGGCGGCCACGGCCGCGGTGGCCTGATCGGGTAATTCGTAAAAGAGATGCAGGCGGCGGATCAGCACGTCCTGCACCCGCAGCGCCATCTCGCGTTCCACGGCATGCGTCACCTCCGCCCAGATCTCCGGACGGCCGGGGACGATGGCCGCGCCGAGCGCCCGTTCCCGGTCCACGAGATTCAGGACGGCGGCGGCTTCGCTGCCGTAGTGGGCGACGAGGTGCCGCGCCACCCCCTCGGAAACGCCGCGGGCGCGGGCGCTCTCCACGAGCACGTCGAGATCGGCCGCTTCGCCGCCGGGCAACGGCAGCCGGTCGGTCGGCGGGGCCGCAGCCAGCGGGCGGCCGTCCATCTCGCGCAAGCGCGCTGCCACGCGATCGACGGCGTCGCGGGCCATGACGCGATAGGTGGTCAGCTTGCCGCCCGCCATCGTGATCAGGCCGTGCGGGCTCTCCACGACGCGGTGCTCGCGCGAGACCTGCGAGGGCGCGGCGCCCGCGCCGTCCTCCCGCAGCAGGGGCCGCAGCCCCGCCCACACCGAGATCACGTCCGCCGGCGTGAGATGCGCGTCCGGGAAGGCGGCGTTCGCCGAGCGCAGCAGGTAGGTCACGTCGGCGGCCGTGACGCGCACCGCGTCGGGCGACTCCTCGGCGTCCGTGTCCGTGGTTCCCACGTAGGACAGTCCGCGCCACGGCAACACGAAGAAGACGCGGCCGTCGATGGGCGAGAACAGGGTGACGCCCTGCTCGCGGCCGTCGGCGGCCGCGGCGCCCAGGCGCGCGCGCGCGACCGCGACGTGCGCTCCTTTGGTGGGGCGCAGCAGCGGCGGCGCGGTGTCGTCGTCCAGCCGGCGGATCGCATCGACCCACGGCCCGCCGGCGTTGACGACCGTGAGCGCCCGTACGTAGCGCGTCTCGCCGCTGGTGGCGTCGCGAACCGTGGCGCCGCGCACGCGACCATCCGGCTTGAGCAGGCTCGTCACGGCGGCGTAGTTGGCGACGAGCGCGCCGGCCCGCGCCGCTGCGCGCACCGTCGCGAGCACCAATCGCGCGTCGTCCACCTGCGCGTCGTAGTAGAGCGCCGCGCCGGCGAGGCCGCGATCGCGCAGCCCCGGCACGAGCCGGCGCGCCTGGCGCGCGCCGAGCCAGCGGTGACGCTTCACGTTGCGGAACGCCGCCAGCAGGTCGTACAGCCACATGCCGGCGCGCAGCTTCCAGGCCGGCACGCGCGCCCCACGGTACACCGGGAACAGGAAGCGCAGCGGCCGCACGAGGTGGGGGGCAACGCGCAGCAGCACGCGGCGCTCGCGGCTGGCCTCGAACACCAACCGGAACTGCGCGTGCTCGAGGTAGCGAATGCCGCCGTGAATCAGGCGGGAGGAGTGCGACGACGTGCCCCCACCGAAATCGGCCTTGTCCACCAGTGCCGTCCGGAACCCGCGCAGCGCCGCGTCGCGCGCGATGCCCGCCCCCGTGATGCCGCCGCCGATCACGAGCACATCGACCGGCTGCGCCGCCATCGCGGCGAGCGCGGCGGCGCGAGACTGGTGCGAGAAGGTGGACTCCGCGGGCAACTCCCCTCCGGTTGGGGCTGGTGGTAGGTTTCGGTGCGAACGGGAGGTTGTGGAGGATGGTGGAAGTTGGTGGAGGATGGTGGGGGTTCAACCTTCACCATCCTCCACTCTCCTCCACCACCCTCCACCAACCTTCCCCGCACAGCGGGAGGAGAATCTAATGCCGGCAGGGAACGGGCGGCGCGTCGCGGTCGTGGCCGGGTGCCGCACGCCGTTCACCAAGGCGGGAACGACCTTGAAGGACCGGCGCGCCGTCGACCTCGCCCGCCACGCCGCGCGCGAGCTGCTCGAGCGCACCAACGTGGGCGGCGCCGACGTGGACGAAGTGATCTTCGGACAGGTTGTGCCGTCCCCGCTCGTCCCCAACATCGCGCGCGAAGTGAGCCTGCTCCCGCAGTTCCCCAAGGAGATCCCCGCGTACTCCCTGAACCGCGCCTGCGCCTCGGCCAATCAGGCGATCACGGCGGCCCACGACCAGATCGCGCTGGGCCACGCCGCCGTCATCATCGCGGGCGGCGCGGAAGCGCTGTCGGACATCCCGATCCTCGCCTCGCGGCGGCTCGCCGACATTCTCGTCGAGGCGAGCAAGGCCAAGTCCCTGGGCGCGCGGGTCCGGACGTTCGCCCGCATCCGCCCGCGCGACCTCGTGCCCGTCGCGCCGGCGATCGCCGAGCCGTCCACCGGCCAGACGATGGGCCAGTCGGCCGAAAAGATGGCCAAGGAGAACCACATCAGCCGCGAGGCCCAGGACCGCTGGGCGTTGCGCAGTCACCAGCTCGCCGCCGCCGGTACTGCCGACGGCCGGCTCATGGCGGAGATCGCCCCCTGGCTGCCCGATCGCGAAGACGGGCCCATCGTGACGGAGGACAACGGCATCCGCGCCGATACGTCGCTCGAGCAGATGGCGAAGCTCAAACCGGTGTTCGACCGCCGGTACGGAACGGTGACGGCGGCGAATTCCTCGCCGCTCACCGACGGCGCATCGGCGGTGCTGTTGATGAGCGAGGAGGCGGCGCGGGCCCTGGGGTACCGGCCGCTCGTCTACATCCGCTCCTACGCGGTGGCGGCCGTGGACCCCGGAGGCCAGCTGCTCCAGGCGCCCGTGTGGGCCGTGCCCCGGGCGCTCGAGCGCGCCGGCATCCAGTGGCAGGACCTCGGGCTCATCGAGCTGCACGAGGCGTTCGCCTCCCAGGTGCTTTCCAACCTCCAGGGCTTCGCGGGACACGGGTGGCAGATCAACGAGGACATCATCAACGTGATGGGCGGCTCGATCGCGCTCGGCCACCCGTTCGGCGCCACGGGCGGCCGGCTCGTCACCACGCTCGCCAACGAGATGCAGCGCCGCGGGGTGCAGTTCGGACTGGTGTCGGTGTGCGCGCAGGGAGGCATGGGCTTCGCGATGGTGCTGGAGCACGGCGACGGAGGGTCCGCGTGACGACCACGGCGTTGCGCACGGCCACCGCCGCGCCCGCCGTCACGTGGGAGGTGCGCGACGGCATCGCCGTCGTGGTGCTCGACAGCAAGGGTCAGCCCGTCAACGTCATCTCCCGCACCGTCAAGGACGAATTCCTGGCGTGCTTCGCCGCGCTGGAAGCCGACAGCGCCGTCCGCGCCGTGGCGTTCTTTTCCGGAAAGCCCGACACCTTCATCGCCGGCGCCGACATCGAGGAGTTCGTGAAGCTCACAACCGCGGCCGAAGCGGAACGGCTGGCCGCCGACGGACAGGAAATGCTGGAGCGCGTGGCGCGTTTTCCCAAGCCCATCGCCGTCGGGATTCAGGGCGCCTGTCTCGGCGGCGGTTTCGAGTTCGCGCTCGCCTGCCATTACCGCGTCGCGAGCGAGCACCCCAGGACGCAGATCGGCCTTCCCGAAGTGCAGCTCGGGATCCTGCCGGCGGCCGGTGGGTGCCAGCGGCTGCCACGCCTCATCGGCGCGCGCGCCGCTTTGGATATGATTCTCGCCGGCAAGACGGAGCGCGCGGCCAAGGCCTTCCGTGGCCGGATGGTGGACGAGCTCGTGCCGCCGCCGATCCTGGCGGATGTCACGATCGCGGCGGCGCGCCGGATGGCCGACGGCTGGCGGCCGCGGCGCAAGCGGCGCGGCGGCATCGCGGGCTGGCTGCTCGACGGCAATCCGCTCGGCCGGCGCCTCGTGGTCCGCGCGGCGCGCAAGCAGGTGCTGGCGAAGAGCGGCGGGCATTATCCCGCGCCGCTCGCGGCGCTCGACGCCGTCGAGCACGGCCTGCGCCACGGGATCCCCGCCGGCCTGCGCCTCGAGGCGCAGCTCTTCGGCCGGCTGGCGGTCACCGATGTCTCGCGCAAGCTGGTCCAGATCTTCTTCGCCACCACGCAGCTCAAGAAGGAGCCCGGCGTCCCCGGCGCCCCCGAACCGACCCGGGTCACGCGGCTTGGCATCATCGGCTCGGGGTTCATGGGATCGGGCATCGCCGGCACGGCCGTGGCACAGGCCGAAGTGGACGTGCGGATGAAGGACGCCGATCTCCCCCGCGTCGCGAAGGGGCTGCGCGCCGCGCGCGAGATTCTCGACGACCGGCTCGCGCGCCGCCGCATCACGCGGTTCGAGCACGCCCGGCTCGTGGCGCTGCTTTCGGGCGGCGACAACTATGCCGGGTTCGGACGCGCCGAGCTCGTGATCGAGGCGGTGTTCGAGGATCTGGCCGTGAAGCGCCAGGTCCTCGAGGAAGCCGAGGCGGTGATCCCCGCGAGGGCGGTGTTCGCGTCGAACACGTCGACGATCCCGATCACGTCGATCGCCGCAGCCGCGCGCCATCCCGACCGCGTCATCGGGATGCACTTCTTCTCGCCCGTCGCCCGGATGCCCCTGCTCGAGGTCATTCCGGGCGAGCGCACGGAGCCGGCCGCGATCAGCACGGCCGTGGCATTCGGCCGCCGCATGGGCAAGACCGTGATCGTCGTCAAGGACAGTCCCGGGTTTTGGGTGAATCGCATCCTCGCACCGTACGCGAACGAAGTCGGCCATCTCCTCGCCGCCGGCGCCTCGATCGAGGAAATCGACGGCCTGGCGGTGCGGTTCGGCTTTCCGGTCGGTCCCGTGACGCTGCTCGACGAAGTCGGCCTCGACGTCGCCCAGAAGGTGGCGCAGGTGATGCTCGCCGCGTACGGCGGGCGGCTCGAGCCGCCGGCGGGCCCGGGCATTGCGGCGCTGGTCAAGACGGCGCGCCTGGGCCGCAAGTCGGGCCGCGGCTTCTACGTGTACCGCGGCGGCAAGAAGGGGGGCGTCGATCCCGGCGTGTACAGTCTGCTCGGCGTCCATCCCAACGGCGGTCCCCGGCCGGCCGAAATCCTCCAGCGTCTGACGCTCGGCATGGTCAACGAGGCGGCGCGAGCGCTGGGCGAGGGCGTGGTGCGGAGCCCGCGGGACGGCGACGTCGGGGCGATCTTCGGATTCGGCTTCCCCCCCTTTCGGGGCGGGCCGCTGCGCTACGCCGACGACCTCGGCGCTGGCCGGGTGGTGGCCGATCTCGAGCACTTGGCCGACCGCTACGGCGCGCGGTTCGCGCCCGCCGAGGTGCTGGTCGAGCAATCCCGCCGCGGAACCAAGTTCTACGGCTAATGCTGCGGCGCGCGGGTTACCACGTGCGCGTGTCCCTGCCCTTCGGCCAATGATCCCCGACGGCACGCTCGGCGGCTACCAGCAGGTGCACGGCCGGCCGCCCGCGTTCGGAGCGGCCGACGGGCGCGCCTATTCGGTCGCCACGTTCGTGGACGACACGGCCGATGCCGACGGCCGCTACGGCGCGGCGTTGCTCTTCGTCTGCTGGGACACGGCCGGCGGGGCGAGCGGCGATCGGCCGGCGGGCCACCTCGAGACCGGCTATCTCGCCTTCGGCGCGACGCCCGAGGCGGCCGTCGCGCCGCTGCTCGGGTTGTCGCTCGAGCAGGTGAAGGCGCACCTCGACGCGTGTGTGGAGCGCGGGCGCGGGTGAGTGAGCTGAGCGGTGTGGTGCTCGTGCGGACGGGCAACGTGTACCGCGTCCACGCCGAGACGCGCGAGATCGGCGCCACCCTCGCCGGACGGCTCAAGCATCTCGACGCGGACCGGATCGTGCCGGGGGACGTCGTCACGCTCGAGATCCGGGGGTCGGACGGCACGGAGGGGTGTGCCGTCATCACGGGCCTGCGGCCCCGCCGCTCCGTGCTGGCGCGCCGGGAGGCGGCGGGCGGAGGCAGCAAGGGCCGCAGCGGCGCCACACGCGCCCAGCCAATCGCCGCGAACGTCGATCAGGTGGTCGTGGTCGCGTCCACCGTCGACCCCAAGCCCAACCCGCGGGCGCTGGACCGCTTCTTCGTCATCGCGGAGGCGAACGCGCTGCCGGCCGCCCTCGTCATCAACAAGGTGGATCTCGCGCGCGCGCCCCTGGACGCCCTGGCGCGCCGGTACGCGCCCGCCGGTTACCCGGTGCTGCCCACGTCGGTCAAGACGCCGGAAGGCCTCGCGGCCCTGCGCGATCTGCTGCGCGGCCGCCATTCGGTGTTCAGCGGGGCGTCCGGCGTCGGCAAGTCGAGCCTGCTGAACGCGCTCGATCCCGGCCTCGATCGCCGCATCGGGGCGATCAGCGAAGCGTGGCGCACCGGCCGGCATACCACGACCGCCGCCGAGCTCGTCCCGGTCGGCGGCATCGGCTACGTCGTCGATACGCCGGGACTGCGCGAGGTGGGCGCGTGGGGCATCGCTGGAGACTCGCTGGGCGCCTGCTTTCCCGAGTTCCGGCCGCATCTCGACCACTGCCGGTTCGACGACTGTCGCCACCGGGCCGAGCCGGGGTGCGCGGTGCGCGCCGCTGCGGAGCGGGGCGCGTTCGACCCCGACCGGCTCGTCTCGTACGAGCGGATTTACGAGGAGGTCAACGTGCCTTTCTGGTCCACCGCGAGGCATCGCGAGCGGTGACCTTTGCGAGCGTCGCGTCGAACGCCGCATCGAGGTCGATGCCCTGCGAATTCGCCAGGCAGATGACCACGAAGACGATGTCGCCGAGCTCCGCGGCGACCGAGCCGGCGGGCTCGTCCGGCCGTTTCGCCTTGGGGCCGTGGGCGTGATTAATTTCCCGCGCGAGCTCGCCCACCTCTTCGGCCAGGCGCGCCACGTTGGCGAGCGGTGGAAAGTAGCCCTCCTCGAACTGGCCGACCCAGCGGTCCACCGCCTGCTGCGCGTCGCGAAAGCTCATGGCTGACCTCGTCGCCCCTGTGCGCGGAGAACGGTACGCGGACGCGAGGCGGCTCAGCCGCCTGATCGCGCCGCCGTATGACGTGATCGATCCCGATGAACGCGCGCGGTTCGCCGCGCTCGACGCCCACAATATCGTGCACGTGATGCTGCCGGAAGCGCCCGGCGGAGGGGCCGAGCGCTACGCGCGGGCGGCCGAGCTGCTCGCCGCCTGGCGCTCGGGCGGCACGCTGCGGCGCGACGAGCGGCCCGGGCTCTACGTGCTGGCGCAGGACTTCACGCTCCCGACCGGGGAGCGACATGCGCGGCGCGGTGTATTCGCCGCGGTCGCGGCCGAAGGGTTCGACCCGCGCCGCGTGCGCCCGCACGAGCGTACCCATGCGGGGCCGAAGGCCGATCGCCTGGCGCTGCTGCGCGCGACGCGCACCAACATCGAAGCGATCCTGCTCATCGCCCCCGACCCGCAGCGGACGCTGGCGGACGCGCTGGCCGCGGTCACCGCAGCGGCCCCGGATGCCACCGCCGAGCTGAATGGCGTGGGAATCCGGCTCTGGGCCGTGCCCGACGCCTCCCGCATCCCGCTTCCCGCGTCCCCCCTGTACATCGCCGACGGCCATCATCGCTACGAAACCGCGAGCGCCTACGCCCAGGAGAGCGACGCGGGCGACCGGATGCTCGCCCTGATCACGCCGGCGACCGATCCCGGACTGGTGATCCTTCCGACGCACCGCGTGATCTTCGGAGCGGGGCGCGCGCTCGAGCCGCTGCTCGCCCGCTGGCGGTCGAGCTTCGACGTGTCGCCGGTGCCGGAACGCGCCGACCCGCTGCGGCACCTCGCGACACTGGGGCGCGATCGCACGGCCTGTCTCGTCGCCGACGCGCAGCGCCTGTACGCCCTGGTGCTGCGGGCCGATGTCCTCCCCGACCGCCTGCCCGCCCTGGCGCAGAGCGCCGCCGTGCGCGAGCTCGATGTGGCGCGGATCGAGACGCTGGTGGTGCGGCAGATCCTCGGCGCGGCCACGTCCACGCCCATCGTGCGCTACGTGGCCGACCATCGCGAGGCGCTCGCGGCCGTGCGGCGCGGCGCCGCGGCGGCCGCCGTCCTGCTCAATCCGACGACGATCGAACAGGTGTTCGCCGTGGCCGACGCCGGCGACGTGATGCCGCCGAAATCGACGTACTTTTTCCCGAAAGTGCCGAGCGGGCTAGTCCTGCGGCCCCTGACGTAGCGCGGCGATCAGCGCCCGACAGAACTGCGGCAGGTCGGCCGGCGTCCGCGACGAAATGAGATTGCCGTCCACCACGACCGCGCTGTCCTCCCATACCACCCCGGCGTTTTCCATGTCGTCCTTGATGGCCCGCACACTGGTCGCGCGCTTGCCCTTCAGGATCTTCGCCGAGATCGGCACCCAACCGGCATGGCAGATGAAGGCGACGGGCTTGCCGGCCTGGTAGATCTCGCGGGTGAGCTGGAGAACTCTCTCGAAGCGGCGCAGCTGATCGGGAGCGAACCCGCCGGGAATCACGAGGCCGTCGAACTGCGAGGCGTCAACCTGATCGACCTGGGTATCGACGGTGACCGGATAGCCACGCTTCCCCTGATACGTCTTCTCGCCGATCCCGGCAACGGTCGTACGAGCGCCCTCTTCTTCGAGCCGAATCTTCGGATACCACAGCTCGAGGTCTTCATAGAGCGGACCTGCGAAAAGCAGGACGTGCGTGCCTTTGAGACTCATGGCGGGAACCTATATCTTTGCCCGCCATGAATCTACGCCTCGTGGTGTTGGCTTCCGCGCTGGCCTGCGCGTCCGGCTGTGGTCAGACGGCGGACCTGGTGATCCTCGGTGGCACCGTGTGGACCGGTCTCTCGAGCGGTCGCGGGCAGCCGGGTGCGATAGCCGTGAAGGACGGTCGCATTCTCGCGGTTGGCGACTCGGCCCAGATCGCCGCGTATGTGGGATCGAGCACCGAGGTGCTGCGCGCCGACGGCGGCCTGGTCATGCCGGGATTCGCGGACGGGCACGCCCACTTCATCGATGGCGGCTTTCAACTGGCGTCCGTCGATTTGCGGGACGCCGCCACGCCGCAGGAATTCATCCGGCGCCTCGAGGCCTACGCCGCGGGCCTCCAGCCTGGGGAATGGGTCACCGGCGGGGACTGGGACCACGAGCTGTGGCGCGGGGCGCCGCTGCCGCGCCGCGGCTGGATCGATTCCGTCACGCCGCACAATCCCGTGTTCGTGAACCGGCTCGACGGCCACATGGCGCTCGTGAACTCCGCGGCCCTGCGCGCCGCCGGCGTGACCCGCGCCACCCCGGCGCCGCCGGGCGGCGAGATCGTGCGCGACCCGGCGACCGGCGAACCACTGGGCGTGTTCAAGGATCAGGCGCTGGCGCTGATCGCGCGCGCGGCGCCCGAGCCCACGCCCGAGCGGCGCGATTCGG
>JBOHSP010000364.1:0-8955 GCA_050733275.1 Gemmatimonadales bacterium | reverse complement strand
GTGCGGGGCGTGGCGCGGCCGCCGAGTCCCGCCCGGCGCCAGGCCGAAGCGCTGCGGGCCGCGGGCCTGGCGGTGGAGCTGTTCGTGTTTCACGGCGGGCGCAGCCTCTACAATTACGCGATCGCCTGGACGCGGCTGCGGCACCGGTTCCGCGCGCACCGCTACGACCTGGT
Organism: Gemmatimonadales bacterium; assembly: GCA_050733275.1. Taxonomy (GTDB): domain Bacteria; phylum Gemmatimonadota; class Gemmatimonadetes; order Gemmatimonadales; family GWC2-71-9; genus 20CM-2-65-7. The sequence continues at coordinate 8,782 of JBOHSP010000364.1, read as the reverse complement.
GCACGCGCACTTCGCACCCACGGGCCTGCTGGCCCTGCCCAAGCGAATCCCCCTGATCGTCACGCTGCGGCGCAGCGACGTGGGCGCGCACAGCGCGGCGGATCGGCCACCCGGGCACCTGCGCCGGCTGTCGCAGGCGGCGGCCCGCCTGCTGGTGCGCCGCGCCGATGCGGTGATCGTGCCCAGCGAGGAGGCGCGCCGCGGCCTCCGCACCCGCACCCCCGTCCACGTCATCCCTCCCGAGCTCGAGGAGCCGGCCCTGACGGCCCGGCTGCTCGAGGTCTATCGCTCGGTCCTGGGGACGGGGCCGTGAGCCGGCGATGAGCCCCTCCTGGGTGCAGCTCTACCATCGCCTGCCGGCGCGGGCGCGCTCGGCCGCGGCCACGCTGCGCGGCTGGTATCTCAATCGCTGGCGCCAGAGCGCGGACAGCGAACAGCTCGTCGCCGCGGCGCGGCAGCGCGAGCACTGGACCGCCGACCAGTGGCGGCAGTGGCGGGAGGAACGGCTCGCCTTCGTGCTGCACCGCGCCGCGACGCGGGTCCCGTTTTACCGCGATCACTGGCAGGCCCGCCGCCGCCGCGGCGACCGCGCGTCGTGGGAGCTGCTGGAGAACTGGCCGCTGCTCGAGAAAGACGAGCTGCGCGCCGAGCCGCGGCGATTCATCGCCGATGACTGCGACCCGGCCCGGATGTTCTGCGAGCAGACCAGCGGCACGACGGGCAAGCCGCTCGACGTGTGGCGCTCGCGCGCCACCGTCACCGCCCTGCACGCGATCGTGGCGGCGCGCACCAAGCGGTGGGACGGCATCCCCGCCGGCGTGCGCTGGGCGCGGCTCGGCGGCCAGCTCGTGATTCCCGTGCGGCAACGCCGCCCGCCCTTCTGGGTATGGAACGCCGCGATGCGGCAGCTCTACCTCTCCTCGTTCCACCTCGCCCCCGATCTGATCCGCCACTCCCTCGACGCCCTGCGCCGGTACCGCGTCGTCTATCTCGCCGGCTATCCCTCCTCGATCTACGCCCTCGCACACGAGGCGGTGCGGCTCGGGCGCAGCGACATCCGGCTCACGGCCGTCTACACGAACGCGGAGCCGCTGCAGGCGGAGCAGCGCGCGGTGATCGTTGCCGCGTTCAATTGTCCCGTGCGCGAGACCTATGGCATGGCCGAGACCGTCGCGGCCGCGAGCGAATGCGCCGCGGGCCGGCTGCACCAGTGGCCCGAAATCGGCCAGATCGAGGTGCACGACGAGGGCGAGCTGGTGTGCACCGGGTTGCTCAACAGCGACATGCCGCTCATTCGCTACCGCGTCGGCGACCGGGCGCCGGTGGAGGCGCCGGCCGATCCCTGTCCCTGTGGGCGCACGCTGCCGGCCATGCCAGCGATCGAAGGCCGGACCAACGATGTGCTGGTGACCACGGACGGGCGGCAGGTGTTCTGGTTGAATCCGGTGATGTACGGGCTGCCGGTGCGCCAGTCACAGATCGTGCAGGAGCGGCTCGATCTCGTCCGCGTCCGAATCGCCCCGGCCGTCGGGTTCACCCGATCCACGGAGCGCACGATCATCGCCCGGCTGCGCGAGCGCCTCGGCGATCTCCGCGTGATCGTGGAGCGGGTGGCGGAGGTGCCGCGCACCGCGAACGGCAAGGTGCGCGCGGTGATCTGTGATCTATCGGCGGAGGAACGGGCGGCGGCCCTTCACAACGCCCGCACCACGAACACATCGAACGCCGGCCCGGTGCGCGGCGATCGCGCCGCCGACAGCCCGACCGGCACGGGCGGCGCGACGCCGCCCAGCGGGATCTCGAGCACGCCGCCCCCGTCGTAGCGCCCGCGCGTGACCGGCGCGCCGAACAGGTCCTGGACGTTGCGCACTTCGTAGCGGTCGCCGGCGCGCAGCACGCCGGCGACGTCGGCCCGCGCCACGGCCTCGTTCCCCCAGTTGAAGACCACCACGGTGGCGCGGCCCGTCTCGTAGGGGTTGCTCCGTACCACCACCTTCGTCGTGGTCGGCGGCCGCTGCTCCGCGTTGCCGCGCCACACCAGCGCCCCAGTCAGTCCGGCCCCTTGCTGCCCCCGCCGGCGCCGCACGTGCGGCCCGGTGCCGATCAGCGTGTTGTCCTCCGCCCTGACCGCCGCCCAGAAGCCGATGTCCACCACCGGGGAGCCGCCCGCGAAGTAGTTGCGCTCGAGCACCACGTCGCCGTTGTGGAGTGTGCCGTACCCGATGCGGACATTGGTGCCGTCCACGCCGGGTGAGAAGTAGGTGTAGTTGTCCCGGACGACGTCGCCGCTCGCATAGTCGGCCCCGCCGAGCAGGATGTTGGCTTCCGCGCCCGGCCGGGCGGCCGCCGTCCCGTTGTTGAACGCCACGTTTCCCTCGAGCCGGATGTTGATCAGCTTCCCCCGGCCCGCGTCGGTGTAGGCGTGCACGCCGTAACCAAACTGATTGAAGATGATGTTGTCGCGCGCGACCACCGGCCCCCGCAGGCTCTTCAGGTACAGCCCGTGCGCATGGCCGCGCTCCGGGCCCTGCCAGCCGTTGTTGTAGATGATACAGCCGGCGATCTCGACGTCTGCATGCTCGGGGGCGGTGTAGAACGCCACGCCGCCGTCGTGAATGATCAGGTTGATGTATTTGGTATGCGACGCGTAGTTCACGACGACGTTCGGGCGCAGGCCGCGGCGCCGCACCGGCGTGGCGCGCGCGGTGTCCGAGTTCATCAGCTCGAAACCCCAGAACACGCTGTAGTCGCCCCGCACGGCGAGGGTGCTCGAGGTCTGCCGCGCTCCGTCGAGGATCGCGCGCTCGCCGGGATACTGCCGCACCACGATCGGCGCGCCGGGCGCGCCCTCCACGGTGCTGCGAAAGGCTCCGCGATACACGCCGCCCCGGAGCAGGATCGTGTCCCCCGGGTGCACGCGCCCCGCGCCGGAGAGCGCCGTGGCCAGGTCCCAGGGGCGCGCCCGGCTGCCGTCGCCGCGCGGGGACCCCACCGGAGCCGGGGCGGCGTAGAAAACTCGGGCCTGCGCGGGTTCCCTGTGGGCGGCGGCGGCCGCGGGCGCGGCCGCAAGCCCGCCCAGCGCCGTAATCAGCAGGGCGATGAAGTGCCGTTCGGGCATCATGCGTGATACACCGCGGCGGGCGTGGACACGCAACAACGAGACGCAACAGCCGCACCGCGGGGATCGGTCGAAAGGCAACGGGACTACCTCGACAGCGCGGTCCGGTGCCCCAAAACACTGCGTCCCGCTGTGCGCCTGCTGCGTCTAGTAGTGCCTGTCCGCGCCTTTTATGGGCGAATCGTCACCACGTAGGCGTTGAACGCGATGCCCGTGGCGGGTGCCCGCGAGCGGGACATCCCGGTGGGAACGGGCGGCCGCACGCCGACGATCGGCAGGGTGATCGGGCCGCCGCGGAACGTCCCCGCCACGACGGGGGCGCCGAACAGCTGCTGCACGTTGCGAACCTCGTAGCGGGCGCCGGTGGGAACGATGCCCGCGAGGTCCACGGCCACGGCGCCGTGGCGGCCCCAGTTGTACACCACGATGTGCGCGCGCCCCCGCTCGTATGGATTGCCGCGGACCACCACCCTGGTCTCCGTAGGCAGCGTGGACGCCGTCTGCCCGGAGAACTCGCCGAGCGACATGGCGGGGTCGTGCAGCTGGACCACGGCACCGGTGCCCATGATGCGATTGCCGGTGGCGGTCAGGCTGGACCAGTACCCCACCTCGAGCGCCGTGGCCCCACCCGCCACGTAGTTGTTCACGAGCCGGACGCTGCCGTTCTGCAGGGTGCCCCACCCCACGTGCACGTTGTCCCCGCCGACACCCGGCGACACATAGGTGAGATTGTCCCGCAGCACGCCGCCGGTGGAGGAGCCGTCGCCGCCGAACAGTATGTTCGCGGCAGTCGAGTTGCTCGAGAGGGTGCCGTTGTTGAACGCGACGTTCCCCTCCAGGCGAATGTTGTCCAGCCGGCCTTCCCCCGGATTCGTGAAGACGTGGACCCCATAGCCGAACTGGTTGAACAGGATGTTGTCGCGCGCCGTCACCGGGCCGGTGTTGCTGCGCAGATAGATCGCGTGCCCGTGGCCGCGGTCGCCGCGCTGCCAGCCGCTGTTGTAGATGATGCAGCCGGCGATCTCGACGTGCGAGTAATCGGACTCGTTGTAGAAGGCGACGCCGCCGTCGTGCACCACGAGGTTGACGTACGTCGTGTGCGAGGCGTAGTTCGCGATCACGTTGCCGCGCCGGCCGCTGCCGGACAGCATCCGGTCGGGGGCCGAGTTCGTGATCTCGAAACCCCAGAAGACGCTGTACTCGCCGCCGACGTGCCACGTGCTCTCGAGCGAACCCGCGGCGTCGATGATTGCGCGCTCGCCGGGGAGGCCGCGCACGACGACCGGCTTGCCGGGCACGCCGCGCACCGTGCTGCGGAACGGGCCGCGGTAGGTACCGCCGCGCAGCCAGATCGTGTCGCCGGGCGACACCCGGCCGCCGCCGCCGGCCAGCGCCGTGGCGAGATCCCACGGCTTGCGGTAACTGCCATCGCCGGCGCTCGAGCCGCCCGGCGCGGCGTAGTAACCGGCCCGGGGGGCTTCCTGATCGGCCTCGACCGCCGGGTCGGTCGTGCCGTCCCCGGGATCCGTCGCCGGCGCCAACGGATCCTCGCCGCACGCGGACAGCGCCGCGGCGGCGGTCACGAGCACAATAGTCTGCGCCAACCGGCGCCACAGCCTGAATGGGGATGCCATCCGCCCACCCTAGTGGGCTAATCGGGCGGAAACAACGGATTAATACAAAGTCGTGGGAGGGTGGTCGACACCCGCCGTCACGCAGGATTCAGCGAATCGTCACGACATAGACGTTGAAGTCGATCCCGGTGGAAGGAGCGCGCGAGCCCGTCATGCCGATGGGAACGGGCGGCGTGACGGCTTCGAGCGGAAGCGTCACCACTCCACCGTCGTAGGTGCCCGAGGCAACGGGCTCGCCGAACAGGTCCTGGACGTTGCGGATCTCGTACTCCACGCCGAGCGGCAGCACCGCCGCGAGATTCACGTCCACGGCACTCAGCCGGCTCCAGTTGTACACGACGACGTTGGCGCGGCCGATTTCGTACGGGTTCGGCCGGACGAACACTCGCGTGGCGGCCGGCGTGCCGCTCACCGCCTGGCCGGCCGCGGCGAAGCCCGTCGCCGCGATCCATCCGGCAAACGTGTAGGTCGTGCCGTGGTACATCCACGCCGTGGCGGAGGGGTCGCGATGGAAGACGTCGCCGATCCACGACTGGCCGGCTGTCGCGGGATCGCGCAGCCGCACCATCCCGCTCGCGCCGGCGAGCACGTTGCCGGCCACCGTGGCGCTGGACCAGTATCCGACGTCGAGCACCGTCGCGCCGCCCACGAAGTAATTGTCCAGCACCTGCACCGTGCCGTTGCGCGTGCCGCCGTAGCCGACGTGCACGTTGAGGTTTGCCACGCCCGGCGACGAATAGGTCATGTTGTCCACGACCACCCCGCCGGTCGCCGGGTTGTCGCCACCCAGCAGGATGTTGGACGCCGTGGAGTTGGTCGACAGCGTGCCGCTGTTGAACGCCACGTTGCCTTCGAGGCGGATGTTGTTCAGGTAGCCTTCGCCCGGATTGGTGAAGACGTGCACGCCGTAGCCGAACTGGTTGAACATGATGTTGTCGCGGGCCGTGACCGGGCCCGTGTTGCTCCGCAGGTAGATCGCGTGCCCGTGGCCGCGGTCCGTGCCCTGCCAGCCGATGTTGTAAATGATGCACCCGGCGATGGCGACGTCGAAGTTGTCGGACTCGTTGTAGAACGCCACGCCGCCGTCGTGGATGACGAGATTGACGTATGTGGTGTGCGAGGCGTAGTTGGCGACGACGTTGGTCCGGTCGCCTTCGGATGAGAACACGCGCACCGGATCCGAATTGATGATCTCGAAGCCCCAGAACACGACGTAGGGGCGCGTGACGGCCAGCGTGCTGTTCGTGGTCCCCCGCGCGTCGATGATCGCCCGCTGGCCGGGATACTGGCGCACCACGATCGGCGCGACCGCGGTGCCCTGGAGCGTGCTGAGGAACGCGCCGCGGTAGGTGCCGCCCAGCATCCAGACCGTGTCGCCCGGTTGGACTCGGCCGCCGGCGCCGTCCAGGGCCGTCGCAAGATCCCACGGCGCTTCCGGACTCCCGTCACCCGCGCTCGAGCCGCCCGGCGCCGCATAGTAGCCCACCCGCCACGGCGGAGCCGGTGGAGGGGGCGGCGGCGGGGGGGGCGGAGGGGGCGGGGGCGTCTCACTGTCCCCCACGGACACCAGCGCGACCGCGGACTTGCCTTCACGCGACGCCCGAATGGCCGTGGATCCGGCCGCCCTGCCGAGCACCACACCCGTCGCGGACACGGTCGCCACGGCTTCGGCATCACTGGTCCAGGTGACCGGCCGCGCGTCGAGCACCGCGCCCGCCGCATCGTACAGCCGCGCGACGAGCTGAACGGTCGAATCCACCGCGATAGCGGCGCTCGGGGGTGTGATGGTAATCGCATTGACGGAGGGTCTGCGAGACACAGGATCGGTGGAATCGATCGTGCAGGCGCCGAGCGCCGCTGCTGCCAGGAGCGGCAGAAAATTCCGGGCAAGGCGCTTGGACAGCTTGAAAGCGACAGACATATGGGCTCCCGCCACCGTTGCGGCTCGATGTGATCCTGATTGCGAATCGGCAAGCGAAACCTGCGAGCGTTGGTGGAGCGGTCTGCCCTAGGTCAGACGACCACGCTCAGGAGGGGCCCACACCAGACGGCCCCACCTTAGTGAATTAGACCTCGCGACACAAGGGATTAGTCCCACGCGGGATGATTGGCGCGCTTTGTGCGCGTCCGCGCGGCAGACGGCGCGGGAGTCAACAGGGCTGGGTCCTGCGGAAGCGTACGGCTCGAGGGAAAGGACGCCTTCTGACAGCGCTGGCGCGACGCTCGGGGCTGGTGGTCGCGGTGACGCTGCTCGCCGCGTGCCCCGACTCGATCACGAATCCATCATACACGCTCACGGTTGAGCCCCCGGCGGTGACCCTCACCGCCGGCGACAGTACGCGATTCACCGCGGCGCTGCGCGATGGCGACGGCAACGCGGTCGACGCGGTTTTCACCTGGCGGACCGGCGATCCCGAAGTCGCCACGGTGAGTCGCAGCGGGCTGGTGCGAGCAGTCGCCGCGGGAGCCACGAGCCTGCGCGTCTCCGCGCGCGAGACCTCGGCCATCGCGTCCGTGACCGTGCTGGAGAGCGGCCAGCGGACCCTGACGATCGTGCCGGCGGGCGCGCGCCTGTTTCCCGATCAGACCGTGCGATTCACGGCCGTCCTCCTCGACCGGGACGGCGACACGCTGCCGGCGACGCCGCAGTGGTCGACGGATAACGCGGCCGTGGCCACGGTGGACCAGTCCGGTCTCGCCCGCGCGATCGCGCCCGGATCCGCCACGATCGGCGCGCGTGTGAACACCCTGTCCGCCGCGGCGGCGCTCACCGTCGCCGAGCGGCCGGGCACGGCGGCGCTGGTGGGGGCCGGAGACATCGCGAGCTGCGACGCGTCCGGCGACGAGCGCACGGCCGACCTCTTGGACGAGATCGCCGGCACCGTGTTCACGGCCGGCGACCACGCCTATCCCGACGGCACCGTCGAGCAGTTCCGGCAGTGCTACGATCCCTCGTGGGGCCGGCACAAGGACCGCACCCGGCCCGCGCCGGGCAATCACGATTACCACACGTTCGGCGCGGCAGGCTATTACGGATACTTCGGCGCGGCGGCCGGCGCGCCCGACCAGGGCTACTACAGCTACGACCTCGGCGGCTGGCACGTCATCGCGCTGAACAGCAATCTGCGGATGAACGCCGGGTCACCGCAGGAGCAGTGGCTGCGGCAGGACCTCGCGACCAATCCGGCGCCGTGCACGCTCGCCTACTGGCACGATCCCCGGTTCAGCTCGGGCCTCCACGGCAGCTCAGGGATCTCGCAGGGCGCGTGGGACGCGCTGTACGCGGCCGGGGCCGATGTGATCATCGCGGCGCACGATCACACGTACGAGCGGTTCGCGCCGCAGGACCCGGAGGGCCGCCTCGACCTCGAGCGCGGCATCCGTCAGTTCGTCGTGGGGACGGGAGGAGCCGGACTGTACGAATTCCGCGGCGTGGCTGCGAACAGCGAGGTGCGGAACAACGAATCCCATGGCGTGCTCAGGCTCACCCTGCATCCCGACCGCTACGAGTGGGAGTTCGTGCCGGTCGGGGGCGGCGGCTTCACGGACGCGGGGAGTGCGAGCTGTCGATGAGGCTTAGGTCCTGCTCCACCCGCTCCAGCGCGACCTCGTCCCCGAACGGCACGAGCAGGTCGCGCGCGCGGGCGAGACAGGCGCCCGCCTCGTGGAGGTCGCCGAGCGCGACGCGGAACTGCCCGTACGCGCGGTAGACGTCGGCCTCGAGACGGGCATCGGGGTGCGGGCCGCGACACAGCTCGATCGCCTGTTCGAAGAAGACGAAGCCGTTTTCGTCACGCTGCCGCTCCCGCATGCGGCCCATCAGCACGTACACCCGCGCCAGCGAGCGGCTCGCCTGCGTGGCGATCGCCACCTCCTCGGCGCGGCGCGCTTCGTCCTCGGCGTCCGGCAGCCGCCCGGCCTCCAGATACAGCTCCACCAGCCGGAGCCGGACCGTCACGTGCAGCGCCGGGTCGGCGGCATCGGGGGCCGGGGCGAGGGCCGGGCCGGACGCGGTGAGGGACGCGAGCGC